>JBFFJV010000014.1:0-17512 GCA_041555695.1 Thiohalomonadaceae bacterium
ACTGCGCGCGATGCACAGATCATCGACGCCCTGGATGGCGAGCGTAAAGAGAAGTTCATGCTGCACTACAACTTCCCTCCCTACAGCGTGGGTGAGACCGGTCGTGTCGGCAGCCCCAAGCGTCGTGAGATTGGCCACGGCCGTCTGGCCAAGCGGGGCGTTGCTGCCGTGGTGCCGAAGGGTGACGATTACCCCTATACCCTGCGTGTGGTCTCCGAGATCACCGAGTCCAATGGCTCCAGTTCCATGGCCTCGGTGTGTGGTACCTGCCTCTCGATGATGGATGCCGGTGTGCCGATCAAGGCTCCGGTAGCCGGTGTGGCAATGGGCCTGATTAAAGAGCAGGACAAGTTTGCCGTCCTCACCGATATTCTCGGTGACGAGGATCACCTCGGTGACATGGACTTCAAGGTGGCTGGTACCAGCGATGGTATCACTGCCCTGCAGATGGATATCAAGATCGACGGTATTACCAAAGAGATCATGGAGGCGGCGCTGGAGCAGGCCAAAGAGGGTCGCCTGCATATCCTCGGTGAGATGAACAAGGCGTTACCCAAGCCGCGTGAAGATGTCTCTGACTATGCACCGCACTTCATCACCTTCAAGATCAACCCCGACAAGATCCGCGATGTGATCGGCAAGGGTGGCGCAACCATTCGCGCCCTCACCGAAGAGACCGGTGCAGGTATCGACATCAGTGATGACGGTACCGTTAAGGTCTCCTCGGTAGATAGCATTGCCGGTAAAGAGGCACAGCGTCGTATCGAGCAGCTGACCACCGACGTCGAGGTCGGCAAGATCTATGAAGGTCGCGTCAACAAGTTGATGGACTTCGGTGCCTTCGTTAATGTTCTGCCCGGTAAGGACGGTCTGGTTCATATCTCCCAGATCTCCGAGGAGCGTGTCGAGAAGGTCAGTGACAAGCTCTCCGAGGGTGACATCATCAAGGTTAAGGTGCTTGAGATCGACAAGCAGGGACGTATCCGTCTTAGCATGAAGGCGGTAAACGCAGAGTAGGCCATTACCCGGCTATGATGCAGATAAAAGGGGCCTTACGGCCCCTTTTGTTTTGGTGTATGTTCAGCATTCATAACAACTAATAACAACTGGCTCTTTGGTGGGGGACAAGTGATAAGAAAACTGCAACGCTTTGTGCATCAGTACGACCCGGATGTGCGTTTTATCGTCAGTGCCATCAGTATGGTCTGCTGTTTCTATATCACACTGCACCGTTCCCCATGGGCTATCCCGTTCTTCGCGCTCTCTGCATGGCTATTTATTGATGCCTTACGTAACAGCAGTGTGTGGTACGGCTTCAGTGCCTTTCGGCGTGGTGATATGGCCAGTGTTAATTATGCCCTGCAGCAGGTGCGCTGGCCGCAGCTGCTCAGCCCGCAAAGCCAGGCCTATTACAACTGGCTAAAAGGGGTGAAGGAGGTCGCGGATGAGCGTTACGCCGCCGCCAAGGTACACCTTCTGGTGGCGATTAACGGTGAGCTGAAAACACAGAATGATCGCAGCCTGCTGCACTGTCTGCTCGCCGAGATAGCAATTCAGGAAGAGGATTCTGACACCGCCCGCGAACACCTCAAGCACGCCGGCGCGCTCGAACATCACCCTGAGGTCAACCGTATCATCCAGTCACTCGGACAGCGCATACCGGAATAATCATGGACAGACTCGCCGAGCTAAACATCAGCGTAACAAAGCAGGGCGGTACGCTGAGCCTGTCGGGCGAATTACTCGGCGAGGATGCCAGTAAGCTGGAGCAGTGGTTTCATCTTCTCGAGCTCTTTGAAACACCGCAGCGATTAGAGTTGAGCGAGCTGGATATTGTGGATGGTGTGGCCGCCACGCATATGTTGAATATTGTGCGTTTGATTCTAAACCGTTGCGGTGCGGCAACGCTGGTTGGATCGCCGCAATCGCTGGCGCATAACCTTTATCGGGCGGGCCTGTTGTTTGATGGTTGTGCGATCACGCTGATTGATATGCGCGAGGACGAGGTTTATGGGTGATGACTGGAGTCGTTAGTCGTTAGTCGAGCTCGTAGGTACGATTAGCGCAGCGTAACCGTACGCATGTCTCTACAACCGGCTTTGCCTGAAATAGATCATCGCCACTAGCAAAATCAGCGACAATACCCAAATTAAGATATAACTCTTCATCGACTGCCTGGCCTGTTGTTTCTCCAACCATGTTCTAGGTTTTACCCCTTTAAAGAAGAACACCAATTTAGCGGCGAGGTTGACGCTGACAATGTTGATCGCGAGTAGTATTGCCGCACCGTAGGCGAGTTGCCATTCGCCCTGGCCTATCATCATGCCGATGACGGCGGTGGGGGGGAGCAGGGCGACGGCGACCATCACGCCGACTAATATACTGGAGAGGCCGGTGGTGAGTGAGATCACGGCGGCGGCGCCGGAGGCGAAGGCCAGCGCAATGGTGTCGAGTCCGGCATCGGTGCGGCTGAGCACTTCGTGGCTGAACTGTTCGCTGGGCCATAGTTTGCCGATGGCGATGGAGAGTATGAGCGCGGTGATGAGGCCGCTGCTACCGGTCTTGAAGGCCTGCCACATAAGTTTGGTGTCGCCGAGGGCTGTGCCGAGGGCCAGTGCAAGGTTAGGGCCGAGCAGCGGGGCGATCACCATGGCGCCGATGATTACAGCCGGGTTATTTTCCAGCAGACCGATGGCGGCGACGATGGTGGAGAGGAAGACCAGCAGCAGGAAGGTGCCGTTGAGTCGTGCCCCTTTGTGTATTTCATCGTAAAGTTCTTCACGGGTGGTGACGGCACTCTGTTTGCTGCCGCTATCACCCTTTTCACTACGCGGCAGCGCGAGCTCCAGCGGATAGACCAGGATGCGTGACTCTTCACTACTGCCGAGCCTTGCCTGCAGTGCATCGAGCAGTTGCTGGCGACACTCGGGAGCGGTGAGTATGCGCACCGATTGACGCCCATCTTCATTCACCGGCCCTAGCCAGTTATCGCGAGCACCGTTATCACGTGCCAGTCGGCGTACCGCTCCGATATGACCTTCTCGGGTGATGACTTCCACTATCTTCATGAGGCCGAGAATACCACAGCGGGGCATCGTCCCTACAGTTTGGGGGCACTTTCATCAGGCACTACACTTTATGGGATAGCTTTGGGACAATAGCCGACCTTGTAGCCGCAACAGGTTAGTGACGCATGCTGAAAGCCGCACGACAGGCGGGAAAAATCGCTGATATCCGTGACTGCAGTAAGGGGGGCTGTCGATATATCGATCTACCCGGCCCGCTGAAGATGCACCGTGGCGGTGAACTGCCGGGGGCGCGTATCGCCTACGAGAGCTGGGGTGAGTTATCAGCGGAGAAGGATAATGCGGTATTGATCTTCACCGGGCTCTCGCCGTCGGCCCATGCGGCCTCCACAGAGCGCGACACCACCCCCGGCTGGTGGGAGTATATGATCGGTCTCGGTAAGCCGCTGGACACCAAACACTACCATGTCATCTGCGTTAACTCACTGGGTAGCTGTTTCGGCTCTACCGGTCCCTCCTCGGTCGACCCGCGCACGGGTGAAGAGTATCGCCTGAGCTTCCCCGACCTCTCGATTGAAGATATTGCGGCTGCCGGACATGCGGTGATCCAGGCGCTGAATATTCCCTGCGTACGTGCTGTCATCGGCTGCTCGCTTGGCGGCATGACGGCCCTTGCTTATGCGGTGCATTACCCGGAGGAGACACACAACGTGGTGATGATCTCCGGTGCCGCCAAGGCGACGCCGCACGCCATCGGTGTGCGATCCTTGCAGCGCGAGATCATTCGCAATGACCCCGACTGGATGGAGGGTAATTACCCTGCCGACCGGGAGCCGGTGGAGGGGATGCGGCTGGCACGCAAACTGGGTCTGATCTCCTATCGCTCGGCCGAGGAGTGGGATGAGCGATTTGGCCGTGACCGTATCAGCGTGCCGGAGTCCAGCCCGTTTGCGCCGCAGTATCAGATCGAGTCCTACCTGGAGGCCAATGCACAGAAATTTGTCGGCACCTTCGACGCCAATTCCTATCTCTATCTCTCCCGTGCCATGGACTGGTTTGACCTGGGTGACCACCACGAGCGGCTGATCGCCCTGTGTCAGTTCAGTGCGGGTAAGAAGGCGCTGGTGATCGGGGTGCAGAGCGACACCCTGTTCCCGTTGCACCAGCAGCAGTCGGTAGCGGCTATGCTTACCGAAAGCGGTCTGGATGTCAGCTTCCATGCGCTACCTTCACTACAGGGGCACGACGCCTTCCTGGTCGACAAGGAGCGCTTTGCGCCGCTGATGGCAGGGTTCTTCGCTGCCCTCTAAATAAGTGTTCCTAACGCCGATACTCGCAATAGTGCTGTCATTGCAAGGAACAACAGTGATCACGCGCCCCCTGTCATTGCAAGGAACAACAGTGATCACGCGCCCCCTGTCATTGCAAGGAACAACAGTGATCACGCGCCCCCTGTCATTGCGAGGAACTACAGTGGTCACGCGCCCCGCCCTGTCATTGCGAGGAACGATAGTGACGAAGCAATCTCTTCGCGAACTTGAAAGCCGTTATTTAGTCGCCCGCTTGTCGCGCTTTAAAGTCGCGGCTAAACTGCCGCAACAAACAGTGCGGAGAGCGTATGGCGGATAACACAGAGTTTGCCGAAAAGGCACAGCAGCTCATTGAGGCGGGCAGGTTTCTCAACCAGCGTGGCTGGGTGCCCGCGACCAGCAGCAACTTCTCGATGCGTCTGGCTGATGGCAATGTGGCTGTTACTGTTTCAGGCTTCCACAAGGGGGCGCTCAGTGAGGAGGCGATTATGCGGGTCGATGACGAGGGTCATTCCCTCGATGGCCGCCGTCCCTCTGCCGAAACCCTGCTGCACACCACCCTCTACCAGCGCTTTGCCGATATCGGTGCGGTACTGCACACCCACTCGGTCAACGCCACAGTGCTCTCGCGTCTGTTCGAGGGGCAGATTGAGTTTGAGGATTACGAGCTACAGAAGGCCTTCAGTGGGGTGATGACCCACGAGGGCAAGATCATCGTTCCTATCTTCGAGAACGATCAGGATATCCCACGTCTTGCCGCCGAGGTAGGACGCTACATGGACAGCCATCCGCCGATCCATGGCTATTTGATTGCTGGTCACGGCCTCTACACCTGGGGACGTGACATGGCCGATGTGATGCGTCATATCGAGGCCTTCGAATTTCTTTTTGAGTGTGAACTAACCATGCAGGGGTTGAAGCGAAGATGAGCCGTCTTGCGATTTACGATGAACAGGGAAACGCCCTTGAGGGGGTAGTGGAAGAGCACGCGGCGATCAGTGCCCTGCTTGATGGCCTGGGTGTACGCTTCGAGCGCTGGCAGGCGACACAGCCGCTGAGTAGTAATGCAAGCCAGGAGGAGGTGCTGGCGGCTTATCAAGCGGACGTGGCGCGCCTTACTGACGAGTACGGCTTCCAGTCGGTCGATGTGGTAAGTCTGCGTCCTGATAATCCGCAGAAGGACGAGTTTCGTGCCAAGTTCCTCGCCGAGCACACCCACAGCGATTTTGAGGTGCGCTTTTTCGTCGAGGGTAGCGGGCTTTTCTACCTGCACGTGGAGGGCAAGGTCTACCTGGTGGAGTGTGAGCAGGGAGACCTTATCAGCGTCCCCGCTGGCGTCACCCACTGGTTTGACATGGGCGAGCACCCCGACTTCAAGTGTATCCGACTCTTTGTTATCCCGGACGGCTGGGTAGGGGAGTTTACCGGCAGCGAGATTGCCACCACCTTCCCCAGCTACGATGAGTTCCGAGTGCAAGTGGCATGATTAAGGCATTAGTAACTGATATCGAAGGAACTACCTCCTCAATCAGCTTTGTCCATGAGGTGCTTTTTCCTTACGCCCGCGAGCATCTTGCTGAATTCGTGCGTAACCACCTCAATGAGGAAAAGGTGGCGGAACAGCTGCGTGCCGTATGTGAAGAGGCGGGGCAGGAGCTTGATAACGAACAGGCGATCGCACAGCTGCTGGCCTGGATCGCCGAGGACAAAAAGGCCACCCCGCTGAAGGCGTTGCAGGGGATGATCTGGGAGGCGGGTTACCGTGACGGCAGCTTCACGGGCCACGTCTATGACGATGCGGTAGCAGGGCTGCACCGCTGGCATGAGGCCGGGATCAAGCTCTATGTCTACTCCTCCGGTTCAGTCGCGGCACAGCAGCTACTGTTCGGCTATAGTGATGCAGGAGATCTCACACCGCTGTTCAGCGGCTACTTCGATACCCGCATCGGTCACAAGCGTGATGCGGAAGCCTACCACCACATCGTGGATGAGCTGGGTATTGATGCGGGTGCGATCCTCTTCCTCTCCGACATTAAAGAGGAACTGGATGCAGCGAAAGAGGCCGGCATGCAGACCTGCTGGCTGGTGCGCGAGGCAGCCAGCCTTGATCCTAACGCCGCACACCCGCAGGTAAACAGCTTCGATGCGATTAAACTCGACTAACGACTTTGTCATTGCGAGGAACGAAGCAATCTCTTTTTTCATACAGTGAGATCGCTTCATTTCCACGCAATGACAGGTACTGCGACGACTAACGACTTCTGATTGGAGACTGATCTCATGGCAAGAACCCCCTCCACCATGCTTGAACTGGGCACTGCCGCCCCTGATTTTTCACTGCCGGAGCCGACCACCGGCAATACCGTTTCGCTAAAGGATTTCGTAGGCAAACCACTGGTGGTGATTTTCTGGTGCAACCACTGCCCCTTCGTCAAACACATCGCCGCCAGGGTAGGGGAGATGGCCGACACCTATCTGCCGCAGGATGTCGCCTTCGTCTCTATCACCAGTAACGATGTTGAATATAAACCCGATGATGGTGTCGACAAGATGCCCGCCTTTATCGCAGAGTACGGCATTCACTTCCCCTACCTCTACGATGAGAGTCAGGCCGTGGCCAAGGCCTATCGTGCCGCCTGCACCCCTGACTTCTATCTCTTTGATGCCGACCATAAACTGGCCTATCGCGGACAGTTCGATGACGCCCGCCCCGGCAACGACGCCCCGGTAACAGGAGCGGATCTGGAAGATGCCATTAAGGCGCTGCTGGCTAACCTGTCGGTGCCGGATGAGCAGAAGGCCAGCCTGGGCTGCAATATTAAATGGAAAGAGGGCAATGAGCCGGACTATTTCGGTTAACTGAAATAGAGTGATATAGGGATGCGATTAGCGTCCCTTTTTTTAATTTTATTTTGTGGTCATGAGCCTTTCTTTCTCTTCTCTGATTTGCTCGAAGCGCTCCTCATCCCCCAGTTGCCGGTAGACAAGCTGCAACTGTTCAAACAGTTCTGATGAGCCGATGCGATCCATGATCCAGAGGCGAATGAAGAGCGCACGCTGTAGTTTCTCTTCCGCCTCCTGCCAGCGTTGCATCTTCATCAATAACTGACCGCTTTCGGTGAGCGTGGCAGCGATGGCAGGGCGTGCGGCGGCATCGCGGTAGAGCAACAGTGACTGCTCAAGTTTGTTGAGCGCATCTTGAGGTGCATTATCGTGGTAGGCGAGTTGTGCCTCAAAGCGTAGCAGTCTGGCATGGTGCAATTCGGTATCGCCCTCGGTGGCGGGCAACATCAGGGCGAGGCGACGCAGCCACTGGCGAGCCTCCTGTTTGTCATCATCGTCACGGGTGAAGGCGATATCTGTGCGTAGTGTGGTTGCGCCAAGGGTTAGCAGGTTGGCCTTCTCCCTGCTGCGCTGCTCCTCATCAAAAGCGGGTAACAGTGTCGATAGCAGCTGAAGCGTCTCTTCGGTTTGCCGTTGGCGCCAGTGAACCTGAGCGCGTAGCAGGATAAGGCGGGGCTGGTACTCACGGTACTCCGGCATTTTGCTAATGGCTTCTGCGGCTGTGATCTGTTCAGCTGCAGCATCAAAATTAGCTGCAGCTAGTGCCGTCTCTGCCAGATTGATACGGCTGAGCAGTATGCCTGTGGTGTCATCAATACTGCGGTAGTGGGCCAGTGCCTTACGCAGGAAGTCGGTAGCCGCGACATAGTCGCTATTTTCGAAGGCGTTGACACCGCGCTCAAGAAAATACTCACTCTTGCGAACGGGTTCCGGGCGGGTATCACTGACGCCGCTACATGCGCTTAGCAGGAGCAGGGCTATCGGGATTAAAGCGTGTAGGTTATTCATGATAGGGCTGCACTCCTATCAGTTTGCGTTGCATCCTGCCCTCTTCACTGGAGAATAGCCAGGAGTTGTTAATCCCCTCTAACAGACGGTCTGTCTCCTCCATTAATACATTCATACGAGTCACCAGATCGGGGATCTGTTTCATCTCGACGTTTACGCTGGTCAGCATGGCATTGGTATTGTTAAGTACGGCCTTAAATTCGCTGGTGATCGCAGGGAAGTCCTCTGAGCTTTTACTCACATTGGTACTCGTGGCCTCGAGTTCCGTCAGCCGTTTGTCCATCTGCACAAAGGCATTGTCTATGGAGGTGATGGCACTGGAGAAGCGCTGCTGGAAGGCGTCGTCGTTGATGGCCATGCCGATGGTCCCTTGAGCACTATTTAGCTGTGCCGTGACCTGCTGAATATTCTGTGCAGACTCATTGAGGTTGCTGACAATACTGCCGACCTGCTGCGGCTCGATCTTGTCCATAATTGCGGCAAAGCGTTTAACGGAGCTTTCCACCCCCTGTATCACCGGTGTCAGTTCTGCCAGTAGTTCATCCACCGACAGCGGCTCTTCAACTTCAATGGTAGCGCCGTCTTCCAACAGTGCCTGATCGGTAGAACCTGCGGTGATATCAATGACCGATTTTCCCAGTACGGAGAGCTTACCCACGGCGGCCTTGGAGTCGCTACGTACCAGCGGGTGGTAGCGCTTATAGATAATGAGGCTAACGTGGATACGGTGATCGGGAGCAATATCGAGTGAGGCGACCTTGCCCACCTCAATGCCGGAAATTTTTACCGGGGTTTCGGTACTGATCCCCTCGGCCTTGGTCAGGTAGGTATTGAGGGTGATGCGATCCTCAAACAGGTGTGCCGTCTTGCTGTTAATAAACATCAGCATAAAAATGATGACCAGGGCGCAGAGAACAAAAATCCCTACCAGTCGCTCCTGCATGGTGTAGCTCATGCGGTGAATGTAGTGAACAGGCTGTTGTTGTTTTTCCATAGGCTTAGACCGCTTGGTACTGTTGCTGATATTGTTGCAGGAATTGTGTGACCTCCTGGTGCTCACAATTGACCAGCTCGTGCCAGCTGTTAAAACAGTGTAGTTGTTTCTCGTCGATGAAGAGGATCTGTGTCGCCGACGCCTTCACCAGACGCAAGTTATGTGTTGCCAGTGCTAGTGAAATCCTGGTGCCACTGTTCACCAGATACTGGAAGATCGGTTGCTGTTCCGCAAGCGACAGGCCGTAAAACGGTTCCTCCATAAAGAGTATCTCTGGAGTGAGGATAGTTGCCCGGGCAATGGCCAGTTGTAATCGCTGCTGCTGAGTCAGATAGGCCGGGAGTTTGTGGATGTCACCTTTACAGCCGACTTGCGCGATGAGCTCGATCGCTTTTTCGCGAGCCTCAACACGTGACATGCGTTTGTGATAGAGGGCAGGTAGCATCACGTTATCGAGGCCACGCAGCACCGACAGAAGGGGGGCGTTGCGTGCAACATACCCAATGCGTTGCCGTTGTTTGCGCCAGCTCTTTCTGTCCAGGCTTTTGAGGGTTTTGCCAAACACCATCAGTTCGCCACTCTGTGGTGACTCAACTCCTGCCAGGGTGCGCAGGTAGCGGCACAGACGCTGCGAATCGGGGCCAATGAGGCACAGGTTGCCGTGACGCGGTAACCGGATATTCATCTGCAGGTTTTCACCTGCCGGCACAAGCGCCTGTGCTTCAAGCAGCGTATTGGTTATATCCGTAGCGAGGTGACTCTTCATCGCTATGTCACAATGGCGAACAGGCCGTCGAGCAGGAAGATCATGCTCAGGCTGTTGACGATGGCGCGTTGACTCTGTTGCGGGATCTCGGTAACCGAGTTTTGCACTCGCAGTGCGTGGTAACAGGCGGCGACGCCGATAATTAGCCCGAAAATCAGGTTCTTTACTACAAACAGCATCAGGTCGGCAGGGTCGAAGGCCAGGGGGATCTCACCCAGGTATTTCCAGTAGCTGGTGGAGTAGAGGCTGGCATTAAAGGCAATGGCACTGATTACCGAGAGCGAAGAGAAGAATATGGACAGTACGAGTTGTGAAACGGTGGTGCCGAGCAGGCGGGGGGTGACAAAAAAGTGGTTAACATTGATCCCCAGCAGTTCCAGCCCCTCGACCTCGCGGTTCAGTTTCATGTTGCCCAGATCGATGGCGATGGCAGAGCCGGAACGGCCGACGAGAATAACGGCGGTGAGCAGGCTGCCCAGTTCCAGTGCCACCACGTCGGCCAGGATGTTGACGATATCGGTAGTGGAGCCAAACACCTGTACATTTGTGAGCAGCATACTGGTGATACTTACTCCGGATGCCAGTGATAACAGGATAATCGGGGGCAGGGCATCAATACCGGTGAAAATCATCTGGCTGACAAGACTGGAGTAGGTGGCGCGATTGCGCAGGTTGCTGTGTTCGCGCCACTCGCGCAACGCCTGCAGGGTAAACAGGGTTAAGTCGAGAACATAGAGCGGCAGGCGCAGTGCCTGACGGCCTACCATGCCACTAACGATATTTAGTTTGTTGTTTCTCTGCTCAGCCATGTGTTTTTCTTTTTCGGTTCGAAGACCGCCTGACTGTGGCGTCGCAACAAGTTTGCCCGTGTTGCAATAAAAAAGAGGTGTTGCTGGTCACACCGCGAAAGAAAAGGTGAATGGGGCAAGGGCTGTGGTGTACGCAGTAGTAGCCCGAAGCCCCCGGCCCGTTATCCCTGATTGGCGCGATTGGCGATCAGATCCTCCACTACCGCCGGATCGGCGAGGGTAGAGGTGTCCCCGATGGTATCCTGCTGATTGGCGGCGATTTTACGCAAAATACGCCGCATGATCTTGCCCGAGCGGGTCTTCGGCAGCCCCGGTGCCCACTGAATCACATCGGGTGAGGCGATGGGGCCAATCTCATTGCGCACCTGCTGCACCAGCTCCTTGCGCAGCTCCTCGCTCTCCTCAACTCCCTTGACCAGCGTGACATAAGCGTAGATACCTTCGCCCTTAATATCGTGCGGGAAGCCGACTACTGCCGCTTCAGCGACCGCATCGTGGAGTACCAGTGCCGATTCGACCTCGGCGGTACCCATACGGTGTCCCGAGACGTTGAGCACATCGTCCATGCGCCCGGTGATCCAGTAGTAGCCATCGGCATCGCGACGGGCGCCGTCACCGGAGAAGTACTTCCCCTTGTAATCACTGAAGTAGGTCTTGATAAAGCGCTCGTGGTCGCCGTAAACGGTACGCATCATGCCCGGCCATGGGGCGACCATCACCAGCGCTCCTGAGGTTTCCCCCTCCAGTACTTCACCGCTCTGGGCATCGACCAGGGCTGGCTGTACGCCAAAGAAGGGGCGGCTGGCTGAACCGGGCTTGAGTGCGGTGGCACCGGGCAGGGGGGTGAGCATGTGACCGCCGGTTTCGGTCTGCCACCAGGTATCGACGATGGGGCAGCGTTCTTCACCGACCACCTTGTGGTACCACTCCCACGCCTCGGGATTAATGGGTTCACCGACGGTGCCGAGCAGGCGCAGGCTTGAGCGTGAAGCGCTGTTTACCGGCTCGTCCCCCTCGCGCATCAGGGCACGAATGGCGGTGGGGGCCGTGTAGAAGACCGAGACCTGATGTTTGTCAACCACCTGCCAGAAGCGTGAGGCGTCGGGGTAGGTGGGAATACCCTCGAAACTGAGTGTCGTGGCACCGATCGCCAGTGGGCCGTAGACCAGGTAACTATGGCCTGTGACCCAGCCGACATCGGCAGTGCACCAGTAGATGTCACCCTCGTGAATATCGAAAGTGTATTTGGTGGTCATCGCCGCATAGAGCAGATAGCCGCCAGTGGTGTGCAATACACCTTTAGGCTTGCCGGTGGACCCAGAGGTGTAAAGAATGAACAGCGGATCTTCCGCGTCCATCTCCTCACAGGGACATTCATCGGCCATGTGGGCCATTGCCTCGTGATACCAGAGATCGCGCTCAGGGTACCAGGCGATATCACCGCCGGTTCGCCGCACGGTGACCACAGTGTGGACGTTAGGGCAGCTCTCGAGCGCCTTATCGGTATTGGCCTTGAGAGGCACCGGACGGCCGCCACGCATCCCCTCATCAGCAGTGATCACGACCTGACAGTCGGAGTCGAGGATGCGGTCTTTCAATGACTCCGGCGAGAAGCCGCCGAACACCACGGAGTGCACTGCACCGATACGGGCGCAGGCGAGCATGGCGTATGCGGCCTCGGGCACCATCGGCATGTAGATACAGACACGGTTGCCCTTTTTGACGCCACGGCTCTTCAGCAGGTTGGCAAACCTGGAGACCTCCTGGTGCAGCTCTTTATAAGTGATCTTCTTATCATCGTTGGGGTCATCACCCTCCCAGATGATGGCGATCTGATCGCCGCGAGATTCCAGGTGGCGGTCGATGCAGTTGTAGGCGACGTTAAGTTTTCCCCCTTCGAACCACTTAATGTGCACATCATCCTCAAAGCTCCAGTCGAGTACGGTATCCCATGGCTTGAACCAGTCGAGAAACTCTGTGGCTTGTTCAGCCCAGAAGCCCTCCGGGTCGTCGATCGAGCGTTGATACATCGCGTTGTAGCTCGCCTCATCGATATGGGCGCTGGCGGCGAAGTCAGCCGGAACCGGATAGACCTTGGACTGTTGCGACATGTTTGAACTCCTTCTGGGACGCTTTGGTTTTATTCTCGTGTTACACCGAAACATACCACAGCCAATGGGGAATTCCAGCCACTGTGTTGCGCACAGGTGCAGTGGTACGGCATCACAATATAAATAATTTATGCATATTACCTCTTGAAATATTAGGTAAAGCTAATATACTGTTAGCTAACTTAATTGTTGAGCAGAAAGGTAGGGAATATGTTCTTCTCCAATGTCAAAGAGATTGATTCACAGGAGTTGTCACAGTGGATGAGTGATGATTCAAAGAAGTTTCGCATTATAGATGTGCGTGAGCCGATGGAAATTGCTCAGGGCTCTATTTCTGGTGCCGAGGCGATGCCGATGTCAGTACTGGGCAGCCGTCTGGGCGAGATCGACCAGCAGGAGCAGGTGGTATTCATCTGCCGCAGTGGTGCACGATCTGGTCAGGTTTGTGCCTATCTGGCACAGAACGGCTATGAAAATGTGTTTAACCTGCGTGGTGGTGTGATTGGCTGGGCACAGAACGGTTTTGAGTTTGTGCAGGTTGCCTGAGTGCCCTCAATGATGGTTTAAATAAAAAGGCCGGGTTATCCCGGCCTTTTTTATGCTTTGTTAAGCCCCCTGCTGAAGGGCTGCTGGCGCCACAGGTGGCGTTGGCGTGTTAGCTCAATCTGCTGCCGGTATTGGCTGATTTGCTGGCGAAGCTGCGGGCTGGGGTCAACGAAGCGGGCACCGGCATGTACCTGCAGCAACCCCTGTGCGTTGAGGCGTCGCTCCACATGACATAAACGCAGCCCAACATGGACTTCTCCAAAGTTGCCCAGCCCAAGGTAGCAACTGTTGAAATACTGTCCGTTATCCCACTTCAATTCGTTTGTGCCGTCACTTTCGATGATACCGATGCCCCCCTCGCAGATATCCACGACCTGGGCACTGACGGGAATATTATTGTGATCAACAAAACGACAGATCAGGGGCTCGGCGTATGACGGGGCAATACGTGCGCTGTATCGCTGCTGGTAGCGGTTAATCACGGAGGGCATGCTTACCAGCTGTGACTGATTGTTGAGTTTTCCCAGGCGCTCGACGGTGAAGGCAATACGAATGTTCTTATGGCGCGACCACAGTTGCAGTTCATGGGCCAGTAACAGGCGTTGATGCGCCTCAAAATTGCCAAGTGGTAGCAGGGAGAGAAGACCATCGTTGACGTTGACATGCTGAATGCGGAAGCTGAGGGCATGGCCGTCTTCGACGCTGTAACCGTAAACGCTCTCTCTTAGCTGCAACAGCTCCTGGAGAATGCCGTGAATCTCCTGGCGTTGTTCGATCTTCTGGAAGTTCTCTGGTGTCGCGGTGTCCATGCTATATCCCTGAATTTTATCAGCTAACTATCAGTGTCGGCAGGTTTTGGAAAATCTTTAGGCAATTTTCAGAAAAATGTTGCTTTAGAGCGGATCAGGCGCGAGCCCGGTTTTTTTGCTGAATCTGCAGGCGGTTGATATAGCGCTGGATGAAGTGTGAGTCACTGGGACTGAGGTCGAGGTAGGCACAGCCGATGCGTCTCACCTTTTTCCCCTCGTTCTGGCCATACATAAAGATGCCCCGTACTTCCAGGGCAAGCTCAATCTCTCCGCCCTGCTCGGGGAAGCAGAGGGTGCATTGCGGCAACACGATGCCTTGCTCTGCGTTAAAACACTTTTTCGCATCGACTAATGCGAGTCCGCCGATACTGATATCGGCCAGTGGTAGTGCCAGTTGACTCCCCTGATGTTCGAAATGGCAGGTGATGGGGGTCATCAGTGGGGTATGGACGCGGAAAAATTCACGTCGTTGTAGCCGTAGCAGGGTCTCGGGGATGGGGGCGGCGAAAACCGATTGCCCCTGGTAGCGGGCGTTACGCAGGCCATTAAGCTGAAAGCGGATGTCGATGTCGTTGTGCTTGCTCAGGCAGGTGGTACTGCCGGCGCTCAGGAGCTGGCGGTTTTTTTCGCTATTGGGGCCGCACTCCAGAATCACCAGGTTGCGCTCCTGCAACACGTCGACCACGGTGGTGATAATGACATCATTGGCGTGGCCGTAGTAGGCGGTGATGAGATCGGGTTTCTTGCTGAGCTCGAGCAGTGACATCACCACCTCATCGCGAGAATCAAGGAGGTATTTGTCCTTATCCGGGATGCTGTCCAGCTCGAATAGAGGTTTGTGTGTGGTGTCGGGCATGCGCTGCTGTGATGATTGTTTTAGTTGTTTAGCAGCTAGTCTGCCCTACTGGGCACTAGTTGAAAAGCTTTTGCCACCAGCGTCGGCGACTGTTAGGGAGGGGGGCTGTTGCCTGCAGATCTATGGGTGGCATGGTGGAGAGCACCCAGCCGGGTAACACCTCGCCCCAGCCTGGGCCGCAGGAACTCCCCAGGTGATTGGGGTCGTAGATTTTTACCAGTGAGGGGGTTTCTCGGTCGTTTACATAGACGATGCCGCAGTAGTCTTCATCGTGCTCACTGTGCAGCAGTTTGTCGATCTCTTCGATGAAGGTGGTGAGCTGCTCAGCTGTTGATGGCTGTTGTGGCGGGGTTTCTCCCACCGCGTAGAGATACCAGCCGGCATCGGCCTGGCTGCGCAGGGTCTGCCAGAAGGCATCCAGCTCCTCCCACTTGAGGATGTTGCTCAGGTAACCCTTGTAGGCCTTGAGGAAGGGATCGGCCTGTGTGTTCGTGCTACTCATCGTTACACCTTATCTGTTGCCCCTGATTTAAGCTTTTCACCGTGTCAGCGAGCGGTCCAGTGTACGGGGGATGTATTCGCTGTGCCAGTTCTCGACTGCCCAGTGCCACAGCGCGTTGAGATCCCCCTCCAGTAACTCTTGCAACGGTTGTTGCCCGAGAAATGCCAGCCCCTGCCACAGGGCGGGCAGAGGATGGATCTCATCCAGTGCCGGGGCGAAGGTCTGTTTACTCAGTTTTTGCCCCTGCTGATTGAGTACCAGCGGCAGGTGGCGGTAGAGGGGAGTCTCCAGTTGCAGTGCCTGCTGCAGGGCAATTTGGCGCGGCGTATTGTCGAGCAGATCACAGCCGCGCACCACCTCGGTGATCCCCTGATAGGCGTCGTCTACCACCACCGCCAGCTGGTAGGCGAAGAGGCCGTCGGCACGGCGCAATACGAAATCTCCCACCTCTTTTTCCAGTTGCTGTGAATAGTGGCCCTGCAGGGCATCATGGAAGCCGACGACCCCTTCGGGGCTGAGCAAGCGGATGGCATGGCGCTGATGTTCACTGATCGCTGCACCACGACAGCTGCCGGGGTAGACTCCGGCGGGCAGGCCCAGGCGTTGTGTCTCATCGGCTATCTGCTTGCGTGTGCAGCTGCAGCGGTAGCTGCGCCCCTCGCGGCGCAGTTGTTCAAGGGTCTCAAGGTAGGCCTCGGTACGACTGCTCTGATAGAGCACCGGACCATCCCACTCAAAGCCGTAGTGCTCAAGTGTGCGCAGGATGGCGTCGCTGGCGCCGGCGACTTCCCGCGGCGGGTCGAGATCTTCCATGCGCACCAGCCACTCGCCATGCTGGCTACGGGCCTGCAGGTAGCTGCCGATGGCAGCGATAAGCGAGCCGAAGTGCAGCGGCCCGGTGGGGGAGGGGGCGAAGCGACCTCGGTAGGCGATTGGGCTATGGGTCATGGTTGACTGTTGCAGGCCTTTCATCCGCCTACTATAAAACAGCTCTAAATCTGATAGAAGCCGTACGGGATATGGCGGGACACCAAACAGAGCCTATAGTTACTCTATCCTGTCACATGGTTTAGCGGGGCTGAGGAAGTTTGCCGAAGACAATCAGCTGCGTGTCCAGGAGGACAGGCGCAGTAGGGATCTGCCAATGGCGATAGAGCGGCGAGTACCGTGATGGCAGACGCAAAAGAGGGGGCCGTGGCCCCCTCTCTATCTACACTGCTGTCGGGTTCTATACCCGCTGCTTTTCCCTGATCTCATCCAGGGTCTTGCAGTCGATACACAGGGTGGCAGTGGGACGTGCCTCAAGTCGACGCACACCAATCTCTACACCGCAGCTCTCGCAGTAGCCGTACTCACCGTCATCGATGAGGTCGAGTGATTCGCCGATCTTCTTCAGTAGTTTGCGCTCGCGGTCACGGGCACGCAGTTCCATTGCAAACTCCGACTCCTGACTGGCACGGTCGTTGGGGTCGGGGAAGTTGGCCGCCTCATCCTGCATGTGGTGCATCGTGCGATCCACCTCTTCCATCAACTCTGTCTTCCAGTTGTTGAGGATGGCGCGGAAGTGTTCGCCCATACCTGGACTCATGTACTCCTCACCCTTCTTCTCCACGTAAGGGGTGAAGTGACCGGCACCATCCAGTACGGACTGACTACTGCGAGTCTTGCCCGCACTCTTCTTTACAACGGCCTTCTTGGTCGCGGCTTTTTTTGGGGCCGCTGCTTTTTTAACTGGCATACGCTTGGGTCTCCTGCGAAGCGTAAGAAAAAATCAAGCGCGCATCTATACCAGATGTCGGCAAGTGGCGCAACATTTAGCACCATTTGGAAGGGTGCATTTTTTATAATAGTCGGGTAATCTACTGCGTCTTTTAGCCGCATACAAGAATGGACCATGACTACTCTTAAAGCCCTGTTGTTTGATGTTGACG
>JBFFJV010000015.1:0-17418 GCA_041555695.1 Thiohalomonadaceae bacterium
GATGGAGAGGCCGCCGGTGGCGACCACCAGTGATTCACAGCTGAGCACGCCGCGGTCGGTGGCAAGCACAAAGCCCCCCTCCTCCCCTGGTGCGATCTGCTCGACCGATGTCTTCAGCCGGATCACCACCCCGGCCTCGCGGCACTCGGCCAGCAGCATGTCGAGGATATCTTTTGCGCTTTCGTCACAGAACAGCTGTCCGTGGTCGCGCTCGTGGTAGGGGATCTGGTACTTCGTTACCAGTTCGATAAAGTGCCACTGGGTGTAGCGGCTGAGCGCCGATTTGACGAAGTGGGGGTTGTGCGACAGGTAGTGCTCGGCGCTGACATCGTAGTTGGTGAAGTTGCAGCGCCCGCCGCCCGACATGCGGATCTTGTTACCCGCCTTGCGTGCGTGGTCCACCACCACAACCCGCCGCCCGCGCCGGCCCGCCTCGATGGCGCACATCAGCCCCGAGGCTCCGGCGCCGATGATCACAACATCGTATTGTGGTTGCTGTGTAGACATGGTGCTGCTGGCATCAGTAAGAAGATGCGAAAGTATACCGAGGAGGCCACAGCACCGCTATAATGGCGCAAACACAATCATTGGAGACGTCATGAACGTAGTGGTAATCGATTCAGCCAACCTGAACGAGGATGCCTATTTCCCCTCTCTCAATCTGAGGAAGTATGGCTGGGAGCAGTATCTGCATGTACCACAGGATGAGGTAGAAAAGGTGATCTGGCGCTGTGATGTCATCGTTGCCGTCTCTGATAAGGTGGATAAGGATATGCTAGACAAGGCCTTCAAGCTGCGTCTGATCGTAGCCGCTGGCGACTCCACCGACCACATCGACAAGGCTGCCGCTGCCGAACGTGGCATCAAGGTGTGTCACGTACCGGGGCGCGATCCCCGCAATCCGGAAGATGAGAAAAAGATCTGCCGCGAGGTGGTCTCGGCGATCAACGCCTTCATCAAGGAAGAAGACTACAACCGCGTCGCCTGATCATTACCATGTCCTGCCATTGCTGCTCATCGAGCAACACACCGCCGCATAAGGCGGCCTGTCCCGGCTGCCAGCAGCAGGGGGATACGGTCAGCGCCACCACCCTGCTGCACCAGCTGGCAAGGCCCTGGCAGCAGACCATTGGCGATCAGCAATACTATTTCTGTCGTCACCCTGAATGTGAGGTGGTCTACTTCGATAGCGATAGTGCCAGCTTCAATACGGATGCCCTGCGGCAACCGGTAGGACAGAAATCGGGCGTTACCGGGCGCCCCCTCTGCTACTGTTTCGATATCCGTTACAGCGACATCGCGGATAACGGGGCCTTAAAGCAGTGTCGTGACTTTGTGACCGAAAAGACGCGCAGCAAGCAATGCAGCTGCGAAACACACAACCCCTCTGGTCGCTGCTGCCTGCGCGACTTTCCTAAAGAGAAGGAGTGAAGCATGAGTTCAGGAAAACGCCGTGCCGGCGATGCCATCGACAGCAGCAAACTCGACGCAGTCGTCGCCAAGGCGCGTCAGGATATCGACAAACGCGCGGAGGGCTACCGCGAACAGTCGCTACGCCTTCATCCCTGGATCTGCGGCCGTTGCAGCCGTGAGTTTACCCGGGCCAACCTGCACGAGCTGACGGTGCACCACAAGGATCACAACCACAATAACAACCCGCCCGATGGTAGCAACTGGGAAAACCTCTGCCTCTACTGTCACGATAACGAGCACCAGCGTTACGAGGAACACGTAAAGGGCTACGACTCGCTGGCTGAAACCAACGAGCAGCCCGCCACTTTCAACCCCTTTGCGGACCTGGCGAAGATGATGGACAAGGAGGAGAAGTAGAGTGCGGCTGCGTTGCGCCCAGACACTTGCTGCAACGCTTCTCTACCTGCTGCTGTCACTCCACTCAATCACGGCCATGGCCGACAGGGCTGTCGATGTATCACAGCCGTCGATACAGCTCGGCAGCTGGTCAAGGGTTATCCGTGATGCCGACGCCTCTCTCAGCGCAGAGCAAATCTTCAGTCAGCCGCAACGCTACCCCGGCGTTAAGGGCAGCGCCATTACAAGCTTCTATTTTACCGATGACGCCTACTGGTTTGTGGTACCGCTATACAATCCGCAACACAACCCCCTCACACGGCTTCTGGTGTTTGAACCCATCTGGCTGGACGATCTTCAGGTAACACTACTCAGCAACAGCGGCCTACACGAACAATTTCATGGTGGTGATTATTTACCTTTTTCGGATCGCTCTCTGTCACACCGCAAAGTCAATTTTTCTCTGCAGCTGCCACCCGGCCATAGCCAGCTGTTCGTCCGGGTAAAAACGGTTGATCCCTTTGTCGTTAATATGACCTTATGGGAGACAACCGCCTTCTACGAATCGGACAGCCTGGAGACGGCCTACCTCGGCCTGGTCTATGGCGTACTCGGGGCGATGCTGCTCTATAACCTGGTACTGTTTATCGCCATCCGTGAGACGGTCTACGCAGCCTACGTTGCCTATGTCTTCTTCTTCATGACCTGGCACATTACCAATAACGGCATCACCTTTCAGCATCTTTGGCCAGAGTCTCCTAGCATCGCCAACTGGTCACAATCAATATCCCTTTATATGATCATGATGGCCGGGCTCTACTTCGCTATCAACTTTTTGCAACTTCCCCAGCGGATGCCGCGCACCTATCACTGGGCTGCTGCACTATTTGCGGCCCTTATACTCTCATTTCTATTTACCACCCTTGGCGGCTATCAGTTACATGTTACCAGTGGCGTATTATGGGTCATTGCCTACACACCGGTATTGATCGTCTTCGGCATACTGGCGCTGATGGCGGGTAACCGTGCCGCGCGTTATTTTGTGCCGGCGACCACGGCGGGCTTTCTCGGCTCCGGGATCACCGCACTGGCGGTTTCCGGGCTCATACCCTTTAACACCTATACCTACAGAGCCGTGGATTTCGGCATGCTTATTGATGCCATTCTGCTCTCCATCGCACTGGCGGATCGCCTCAAACTTGCGCGTGCCGATACGGAACGCGCCCGCGCAGAACTCTTTGAAGCCACCCGCTTTCATGCTCAGCAACTGGAAGAGGAGGTAGAGCAACGCACCATGGAGCTGCGCGAGGCAAACGCTGCCAAGGATAAATTCTTCTCCATTATCGCCCACGACCTGCGCGGCCCCCTAAGTAGCCTGTCCCTGTTCTATAACGACATCATAAAATCACCAAAGGACTTCACCGATGAAATCCTGATGCTCACACGCGACACGACCAACAACACCCGCGATTTACTGGAACAGCTACTGACCTGGGCACGCAGCCAGCGCGGTGAAATAGACTACAACCCACGTCCCACCGACCTGCGTCTATTGCTAGCGGAAATAGAGGACTTTTTCTCTGCCCAGGCGAGGGCCAAAGATATCCAGCTACAGATGAATGTCGATGCCCCGTGCTGGGTATACGCCGACAGGGCCATGGTACATACCGTCTTGCGCAACTTAATTGGTAATGCATTGAAGTACACAAAGGCTGGAGGCCTGGTTGGCTTTAACCTGATTAAGATGGATAACGCTTATCAGCTACGTATCACTGACAGCGGTATCGGGATGAGTGATCAGGCACTGCAGCAGCTGTTCCAGCCGGACACAAAACCCCAGTCGGTACCCGGCACCTTGAATGAAACAGGGACCGGGCTTGGCCTGATCCTCTGCAATGAATTCGTACAACGTAATGGCGGGACACTGGGTGCCGAGAGTGAACCGGGTAAAGGCTCTACATTCTGGTTCACCCTGCCCAGGACAAACCCTGTTGCCAGTGCAGATTCTCCTGTCGCGATTCCAGCACATCGTCCTCTACACATCTTGATCGCCGACGACAAAGCCATAAGCCGTGAAACCAGTGCACGGTTTCTACACGAGCTGGATCATACTGTGAGCTTTGCCAGTAACGGCATCGAGGCGGTGACACTGGCAAATAAAAATGACTTTGACCTGATTCTAATGGATATCAATATGCCTCTACTTAACGGTATCGAGGCCACCCGGCAGATTCGAACAAATGACAGGCACCCTCCGATCATTGCTTTTTCATCCTATTTTAAAAGCGAAATTGAGCAACTTGCAGGAGACGTTAAATTTGACGGCTATGTAAATAAACCACTTTCAAGGGAATCTATCGTTATGGAGATCGAGCGCCTGTTCAATACAGTGGAACCTTCTGTTTAATCCTGTTAAATCTCCATCCATCGCTCTCTATCACACCGACACTCCATTGCCTGCTGCAGCTCATCTACTGAAATACGTACCGGATAAAGTGTCCAGCGCCGGCGGTCTCGACCGATTAAATCATGAAAAACGAAATGCCCTGCCAGACGTTCGGTGCTCTCTCGCATTACCCCGCGCATATCTATCGGCACCTCCCTTCTCTCCAGGCGCAGGTATTGCTGCCGCTCATCCATAAACTTATCCAATAGTGCACTGTAATTACCAAGAGAATACTCTTTATCCAGTAACTTCAATTCTCTGCGTATCGCCTGCAGCTTCTGTTTCTGCCCAGTCTCATCTGTGCTGACACTACGCAGGCGCAACACGATAGTGTCACGCTCGATCTCCAGTTCACGTCGTTGCATCACACGCTGTGCTATCTGCTCCGTTAAAGACTTTATCAGGCTATCAAAGAGAAGTTGCTCCAGCTTTGCCACAAACTCCTTCCTGTCGGGAGATGGCAGCATCAAGGTGTGACCCTCAAAATAGACCAGCGTCTGCTGCACATTCTGCTGCACCATCTCACCATTTAATTCCCGGCCAAATACCGTCTTCTCCTTTCTCCGCATTCCCATTAACGCATAGAGTTCACAGCTTTGTGGCCTGCTGTGGTCACTGCAATAGCTCTTCAGCTGCTGGCTCTCGCGTACGGTGCTATAGATTGCCTCCACATCCGTAAACAATGCATGCAGCAGAGGATCCTGCGCAAATCGTCCTGGGCTTAAGTCGATAAAATCAGGCAGTGAAGCTGCCAGCTTTCTTGCATATTCTGTCGCCGTGGTGACAGCCTTGCGATAGGCCCTGGGGTAATTACTGAATGATTTTAGTCGCGGGTCTATCTGCTCAACAGCTTGTGTCACCCGCAGCTCAATGTGGGCATCGAGGGGTTGGGGAAGCAAACGCCCGAAAAGTAGCTGCAGCAGTTTCACCATGCCCTGAATGTAACGCATACACCGCGGACTGTCAGGCGCGAATTTATAACGCGATTGAGGATTTTCCAGTCGTGCTGAGGTGGCGAATGTTCAGCCGCGCAATACAGTTGTTGATGAATTGGGTCCCTCAAAGACATGTCATTGCGAGCGATAGCGAAGCAATCTCGGTTCTGCCGCAGCTTTGTCGCGAACGCATTAATACAGGCCTTTGATGTTAATCAAGGTAGAATCCACCTATTCGTTGGAGACTCGCCCCCTATGATGCAAATAGAACAACCCACAATCTACCGCCACGCCCTGGACCATCTGGGATTTCGTCCCTTTTTCCTCCTTGGCTCCCTCTTTTCCATCATTGCCGTGGCGCTCTGGCTCTGGCTGTACCGCTATGGCGGTCAGCTGCCCACACAGCAACTCTCTGCCATGACCTGGCATGCCCACGAAATGATCTACGGTTATGGGCTAGCGGTGATCGCCGGCTTCCTGCTCACCGCCGTGCGCAACTGGACCAGTGTGCAAACCCTGCATGGCAAGCCGCTGCTAATCCTGGCGCTGCTGTGGCTCGAGGCCAGGATGATGCCGTTTATTCCTCATCCCGACGCGCTGACGGCCATGGCGATCCTTGACCTGATCTTTGCACTCTGGCTGTGCTGGGAAATATTCAAACCGATCTATCGTGTAAGGCAGTGGCAGCACATGGGTATCTGGGTCAAGGTACTGTTTCTGTTGCTCGGCCAGTGCTTCTTCTATCTCGGCCTGTTCGGTGTACTGGAACACGGCGTACAGTGGGGCCTCTATACCGGCCTCTACATTATCGTCTCGCTAATCCTGCTGATGGGTCGCCGAGTGGTCCCTTTCTTTATCGAGAAGGGTGTCGGTTACCCGGTTGAGCTGAAGAATTACCTGTGGATTGACCGCAGCTCTCTGGTGCTAATGCTGCTGTTCTGGATCTTCGCTGTCTTTATCGACAACAAACTGCCTTTGGCTATTACCGCCTTCGCCCTCTTCGCCATCCATCTGCTGCGTCTGTGGGGCTGGCACACAAGCGGTATCTGGCAAAAACCTCTGCTATGGATACTCTATCTTGCCTTTGCCTGGATAGTCGCCGGCTTTCTTCTCACCGCGCTGGGTGCGATGGGGCAGATATCCCCACTGCTGGGTGTGCACGCCCTCGCCTATGGCGGTGTCGGCATGCTTACCATCGGCATGATGGCGCGCGTGTCGCTGGGCCATACCGGGCGTAATGTGTTTGACCCACCAAAGGCGTTGATCCCCATTTTCGCCATGCTCGGCCTGGGTGCGGTAGTACGTGTACTGCTGCCACTACTGTTTCCGGCTTACTACGCGAATCTCATCTTCGCCTCGCAGCTGTTATGGCTCGCCGCCTTTACCCCCTTTGTGTTTATCTATGCACCAATGCTGGTCAGGCCCCGCGTTGACGGGAGCTATGGCTGAGTTCCGTCACATCAACGGAACTAAATATTGAACCTTCGAGCGCTTAACGCAATACTGAACGCTCTATGGTTGATCACACTTCTTCACACAATAGCGCCCCCATCGGCGTAATGGACTCAGGCGTAGGTGGTCTCTCGGTACTGCGCGAGATCCGCCGCCAGCTGCCCGCCGAGTCACTACTCTACGTGGCCGATAGCGGGCACCTTCCCTATGGTGACAAAACTCCCGCCTTCGTACGCCAGCGGGTCAACCGCATCTCCGAATCACTTGTTGAAATGGGTGCCAAGGCGCTGGTGGTGGCATGTAACACCGCCACAGCAGCCGCGGTTGAGTCGCTACGCGAGCGCTTTGCGGTACCGGTAATCGGCATGGAACCGGCAGTAAAGCCGGCTGTACTCAGCAGCAAACGCGGTATCGTCGGCATTCTCGCCACCGAGGGAATGGTGCAAAGCAATCGTATGCGCGATCTGGTGCAGCGCTTCGCCAGGGATGTGGAGCTTGTAATTCAGCCCTGTCCGGGCCTGGTGGAACAGGTTGAACGACATGCCCTGCACACCCCTGAGACCTCACGCCTGCTACAGGGTTATCTGACAGAGATCCTAGAGCGTCAAGCCGATACCCTGGTGCTGGGCTGTACCCACTACCCCTTCCTGCAACCCCTGATCGAGCATCTGGTTGGCCCATCGGTCACCGTCATCGACACCGGCTCCGCCATCGCCCGCCACCTGCAACACCGTCTTGATGAGTGTGCCCTGCTAAATACGGCCCGCACAGCCGGCAACGTGCAATTTTTCACCAGCGGCAACGGTGAGCAGCAACGCCAGATCATCTCCCGGCTGTGGGGACATGAGGTCGAAGTCTCACCCCTGCATGAGAGCCTGGCCCATGCCTGAGGCGATTAACCCCCAGACCATTCTCAAGTTCTGGTTTTCCGAACGCGTGCGCCCGTTATGGTTTCGTTCTACCCCGGAGTTCGATCGCGAAATCAGCGAGCATTTCGAGACCACCTGGCAGGCTGCCCGCGATAATACGCTGACACACTGGGAGGGCGACGCTGCCGGCGCGCTGGCGCTGGTGATCATCCTCGACCAGTTTCCCCTTAATATGTACCGCGACCAGGGGCTGAGCTACTCCACCGAGGCACAGGCACGCGAAGTGGCCCGACGAGCCATTGACCGTGGCTGGGACAGCGAGCTGGATGAGGCGGGTAAGGCCTTTCTCTACCTCCCCTTTATGCACAGTGAGAACCTTGCCGACCAGGACCGCGCCATCGCCCTGTTTGAGGCGGCAGGACTGAAAGATAACCTCCGCTTTGCCAACCACCACCGCGATATTGTGCGCCGCTTTGGCCGCTTTCCCCACCGCAACGCCGCCCTTGGTCGCGCATGCACCGAGGAGGAACGTCAGTGGCTGCAAACCAAGGAGGCGTTTCACGGGTGAAGCCCTGCCTCATCATCAAGGCCGGCGAGAAGCTCCCCGCACTGACAGCCACCACCGGCGATTACGAACAGTGGATCGCCGCAGGGATGGGGCTGACAGCTGCTGACTACACCGTCGTTGCCCCCTATCGCGGTGAGACGCTGCCGGCTGTGCACGACATAGGCGCTGTAGTGGTCACCGGCTCTGGCGCCATGGTTACCGACCGTGAAGCGTGGATAGAAGAATCTGCCGTCTGGCTGCACCAGGCCGTATCACGGGGGCTGCCGGTGCTCGGCATCTGTTTCGGCCACCAACTACTGGCACATGCCCTCGGCGGTAGCGTCGGCGACAACCCCGCCGGGGTCGAGGTGGGCAGCGTCACCGTGACATTGCTGCCATCAGGCCAACAGGATCCGCTGCTCAGTGCACTGCCAGCGGAATTTATCGCCCAGCTCAGCCACCGCCAGTCGGTGTTGGCTCTGCCTCCTGGCGCACACGTACTGGCCAGCAGTGAGATGGAGCCCCACCAGGCCTTTGCCTACGGCAATTCTGCCTGGGGCATCCAGTTTCACCCGGAGTTCGACGAGACCATTATTCGCCACTTTATCGACTATTACCGCGAGCAGCTGCAGCGTGAGGGACGCGATGCCGCTGCCCTGATCGCCTCCTGTCGTCCCTCCCCATACAGTCATGCACTACTCACACGCTTTGCTGCTATCGCAAAGCAGCGTTATACGGGGTAACTCCGCCGACTTGCTAAACAGGGGGTAAAGGGGCTAGTTTCTGCAGGGGGAGACCATTTTCCTGAGAACAATAACGATCCACTATGGAGGAATCATATGAAACAGCTTGTTAAAGCCTCTGCCCTGCTGCTTGCCCTCTCCGGTGCGGCGGTATTCAGCCAGAGCGCCAGCGCCTGGAACGCTCCCATCAATGGCCCATGGAACAACGGTCCCTGGAACAATGGTCCCGGTTGGGGCAACGGCCCGTGGAATAACGGTCCAGGGTGGGGAAATAGTCCATGGAATAACGGTCCAGGATGGGGCAACGGTCCATGGAACAACGGTCCAGGATGGGGCAATGGTCCATGGAATAACGGTCCAGGATGGGGCAATGGTCCATGGAACAGCGGCCCTTACTATGGCCCCGGCTGGGGAGGCGGCCCCAACGTCGCCCCACCACCTGTGCCAGTGCCGCAGGACGATGGTGAAAACGGCGGAAGCTAGTAGCAACATCAGGGCCTGCGGCACAATGCCCGGGCCCTTTTAGCATCAACCGGAGAAATCCCATGACCGAATACAGCGAGGCCGATCAGCAGAAGACAGAAAATGTCGCCATGCTGAGCTATCTCCTGCTACTGGCGGCACCACTACTGCTGGTCTCATCACTCATCGGTGTCATCATTGCCTACGTCTATCGTGATGATGCCCCCGAATGGTTACAGAGCCACTTTCAATTGCAGATCCGTACCTTCTGGATCGCCTTCCTCCTCTTCTTTACCGGTTTCATACTGCTTCTGGTTCAGATCGGCAAACTGATACTGCTGATCACCCTTATCTGGTATCTGGTGCGCCTGATCAAAGGGATCAAATATCTCAACCGCAAACAGCCCTACCCCAACCCCACCAGCTGGCGATTCTGAGAGCCCTAATGGAACCACACAATCTCTTCAGCAACCTTCCTCAACACCTACCCGAGGAGCTGTTCGAGACCCTGCTGCAAGGTGATGGAGTCCGTCTGGAGCGTATCGTCTCCCATGGTCATAGCACGCCTCACGGCGAATGGTATGAGCAGAAGTGGGATGAGTGGGTGATCCTCCTCAGTGGCAGCGCCAGCCTTAAATTCGAGAACGGAGAACCGCATCAGCTAAAACCGGGAGACTATCTATTCATTCCGGCACACCGCCGCCATCGTGTAGAGGCTACCAACAAGCAGGAAAAGAGTATCTGGTTGGCACTGCACCTAAAACCGGCAGGAAAATAACCCGGGAGATCACCGGGCATCCACAAAAAACCCGGCCTTAAGCCGGGTTTTTTATGCTGCCAACAACACCCTGTGCAGCTAAGGTGTTTTACTCAGTAACAGCTTATCGATTGAAGCTAAAGTGCATATTCTTGTGCTTCTTCACACCCAGTTTGATGCTATCTGTCTGGGTGCCGATATGCTTCCGGTTACCGACTTTGCCGCAATACGCCTTTACACGTACCTCATGCCGGCCTCCGGAGACACGACGTGTAATCGATGGATTTACGCGTTTTGCTACCCGCTCACCATCTATGTAGACATCCATTGCCTCGTTACGACAGCGCCCATCTACACTCATGGAAATATCCAGGGTGGCGCTGATTGCCGTGCCCGAGAGCATCATCAAGAATCCACCTATTAGTAACGGTTTGCGCATCATCTCATTCTCCATTGATTATTCTTAGTGCCGATTCTATGGTTCAGCATTACTAATGTTCACTATCTATTCGCGATATCCAGGCACTTCTTCAAAGATTCATATACACGATGCCTGTCTATTCAAGCGCCGCTCATCTCTGGGGGGACACGTCCTGTTTTGCGAGAAAATAACAACTTTCGAGCTTATGGGATCTTGTTCCTGATGTCCAGATCACCGCTGGCTATGCCGCGTGAAACCATCCGCACAGAGCCTTACGTGGCTGTAGCCCTGGGTATTGTTTCACCATAACAACTGGCTCCCCACGCAGGGCGGCAGGGAGATTAATGAGCGGCGTAGAGCTGCTCTATCTGCGCTGCATAATGCTTTAGAATATGTGACCTGCGCAGCTTCATCGTCGGCGTCAGCAGACCGTTCTCTACACTCCACGGCTCCAGAGCCAGATGCACACGGAAGATGTGGGCGAATCCGGGGAAATGTGTCAATCGCCTTTCTATACGCTCCAGTACCAGCTGCTGTAACTGAGCATCCTCCAGGGATTCGTCGAGCGTGCCCCGGTAATGTATTTGTCGCAGCAGCTCGTCCAGCTTCTCCTTATTCAGTACCAGCAGGGCCGAGAAAAAGGCTCTGCCCTCGCCGATCACCATTATTTGCTCAAACAGGGTATCCATGGCGATGGCCTGTTCCAACTCTGCTGGCGGTAGCTTCTCACCATTAGAGAGGACGATAATGTCTTTCAGTCGCCCGGTAATCTGTATGTGCCCGCTCTCATCCAGCTTGACCTTATCACCGGTATGCAGCCACCCCTTTTCATCGATCACTTCCCGGGTGGCCTCGGGATGATTCCAGTAACCCATCATGACATTGGGACCACGCACCAGCAGTTCACTGTCGTCGGTAGTGCATGCCTCAATTCCCGGTAGCAGAGTACCGACGCTGTCGGGGACGTTGTCCTGCAGTCGGTTAACGCTGATCACAGAACTCGATTCAGTAAGGCCGTAACCCTGTACCACCGGTAGACCCAGACTGATGAAGATTCGTGCCACAGCGGGTGACAGCGGGGCACCGCCACTTACCGCCAGGCGCAATCGTCCCCCCAGCTCCTTCGTCACTTTCGAGGCCACGGTGTTTTGCAACACTGGCCACAACAGCTGGAGCGGATTCCAGTAACCACGGTGCTGCTGACGCAGAAAACGCTGCCAGCCCACATCTAACGTCAACTCGTACAGATGCCGTGCCAGTGGGGGTTTGGCTGCAAGCTGCTCTTTTAGCTTGTTATACACCCGCTCGAAGATCCGCGGCACTGTGATCAGCACGGTGGGGCGTATCGTTTGTAGATCCTCAGCCAGCTCCTGCACAGAACGGGCGTAGGCCACTGTGGCCCCGGTCATCATCGGTATGATGTAACCGGCGGTGCGCTCCAGAGTATGAGCCAGGGGCAGAAAAGAGAGGAACAGATCATCGTCATAGACCGGTATCTGTGTCTGCCCCGCCGCCGCATCAAATAGCAGGTTGGTGTGGCTCAGCATTACCCCCTTGGAGCGACCGGTTGTCCCGGAGGTATAGACAATGGTGGCAAGGTCATCGGGATCAGCACGATAGCTCTGTAGCGCGGTGGCGCGTCTTGGCAGCCATTTGTCTACACTGGTGAGCTGCCCGGTATAGTGTGTGGCATCTACCCACTTAAGTGAGATCACCCGCCCGATAGCGGGCAGTGGCAGGGAAGCGGCAATGGCCTGCCATTGATCGGAATTCTCCACTATCAGCAGTTTCACCCCGGCATCTTTCAGGATATACGCCACATTCTCGGGATGGTCATCGACACAGAGCGGCACTGTCACCAACCCCAGTCCAAGCGCAGCCTGATCACACATCACCCACTCACGGCTGTTAGGCAGCATTATCGCCACGCGGTCTCCAGGCTCCAGCCCTTCGCGTTGCATTGCCACCTGCCAGCGCGAGACGTGGGCCGCCATTTCACGCCAGGTGGAGCCATGCCAGTGGCGATTTTCCTTATCGTAATGGAGGTAGGCGCGAGCATCCGGGGTACGTGCAACACGCCGGCTAAATAACCCTGCCAGGCTCTGCGCCTCGTGGGGGGTAATGAGATCGCTCTTGTGTTTCATCGCCGTCTCCTTACTTTTAAATGCTACCCTTGCTTCGACCACACAACTTGTCGAGAAGGTCGCAGGAAATATGGTCATTGAGCAGAATTTCCGGGGGGAAGGCTTACCCTCATCCGTATGACAGAAGCCATGCCCGCTCTTTGCCCATGGCTTTCGCCCACCTTATCGCGTAGCTGTTGTGGCACCCCCGCAGCAGAGGCCTCATCCATAGCGGTGTCAGGTACGCCCTTATCGCCTCCAGCAGGTAGGAGATGAGAAGGCGATTCACCAGCGGCGGCTGCCGATAAATCTCTCCTGAAACCCGATCAGCGTGTTCACTTTAGCCTCTCCTGCTACTAGAATTAGCCGTGTTGTTATTCCGAGTATAGCAGTCGGTAATGAATTGCACTTTGTGTGGTTATCGCGGATCCTTGGCACAAAACAACAATGATAAGAGGCTACAACACTATGAGCGATTCACTTTATGACCTCAGTAAGCAACTGGCTGAATTCGCCCGGGTGCGTGACTGGGAAAAATTTCACTCCCCCAAAAACCTCTCCATGGCGCTCATTGCCGAAACGGCAGAGCTGGTAGAACACTTTCAGTGGCTGAGCCAGGAAGATAGTGAGTCCTTACCCATGGAAAAACTGGAAGAGGTGCGGATGGAGATGGCCGATATCCAGATTTACCTGCTGCGCATGGCGCAACGGCTTGGGGTAGATCTACTGGCGGCAGCACAGGAGAAGATGGCAATTAACGAGCAACGCTTTCCTGTAGACAAGGTCAAGGGCGATGCCCGCCGTGCCGAGGAGTATGAAGAGTAATGTAGGACGCTGGGCAGCCATGCCCAGCAAACTTTAACTGGTTACATGTAACCCATCACCTCCGAACCCGGATCCGGCAAACCCGCCACATGCCACGCCTCAAAGGCCCCATGAAACAGCTCATCGGTACAGTGAGGAGCCAGCTGGTTCACACCACAGGCCAGACGCATCGGCGGCAGCGCTCCGTACTGCACAAAGTGTTCACGCAGGGTATGAATCACCTTCCAGTGCGCCTCGGTCAACTCACCAAGGCCGTCTTCAGCGGCAATACGCTGCGCCAGCTCCTCACTCCAGGGCATTTGCTGAGGGGTATCGGGTTGCAAACTCACCACACTTTCATATTCTGTTGTCATGATCGTACTCTCCATTATCAAGCCAGAGACAAAGACCACTCATTTGTCTCAAGTATAGAAATGTGATTGCCATCACATACTTTCAAGTCGGAGTCAGTCTGACACCGCTTTATGACAGATTAGGGAAAGCAGATGCGTATTGGAGTTGATTTAGGCGGTACAAAAATCGAGGCTATTGCCCTCGATAATGAAGGTAAGATCCTGCAACGTCGTCGTGTTGACACTCCACGTGATAACTATGATGCAATCGTCAACGCCATCGTCTCGCTGGTAAACGGGATTGAGGCCGAGCTGGATGCAGAGGGAAGCGTTGGCCTCGGCATTCCCGGTGCCGTCTCCCCCGCCACCGATTTGGTGAAAAACGCCAACACCACCTGCCTTATCGGCCAACCACTGAATCTGCACCTCAGTGAGGCGCTGGGGCGGGAGGTGCGCATTGCCAACGACGCCGACTGCTTTGCCGTCTCCGAGGCGACCGATGGGGCCGGGGCCGGGGCAAATTCGGTCTTCGGTGTCATCGTTGGCACCGGCTGCGGTGGCGGATTTGTCATTAACGGCCACCTCGTCGGCGGCCCCAATGCCATCGCCGGGGAGTGGGGTCATAACCCCCTCCCCTGGCCGCAACAGACAGAGCTCCCTGGCGCTGCCTGTTACTGCGGCAAACACGGCTGTATCGAGACCTGGCTCTCCGGCACCGGCTTTGCACGCGACTTTTTTGACCATACCGGCAGGCAGTTAAAGGGGGCGGAGATCGTCAAACTTAGCGAGGAGGGTGATACCGCGGCGCAGGAGACGCTAAGGCGCTACGAGGATCGCATGGCCCGTTGCCTGGCCAGCATTATCAACATCATCGACCCCGAGGTAATCGTCCTCGGGGGCGGCATGTCCAATGTCACCCGCCTCTATGAGAATGTGCCCAACCTGTGGGGGCAGTACGTCTTCTCCGACAGTGTCGCCACCAGACTGGTCGCCCCCAGACATGGTGACTCCAGCGGGGTACGCGGCGCAGCGTGGTTATGGCAGTAAGGCAGTCACCTCCCTGGCAACAACTCAGCCAGGGCTGGCAGCCCTTTTGGCCCGAGCGTATACCGATGAGTCGCCACCTATGCAGAAATAGTGACCGGAACCAATCGTGAAAAAAATCGCCATCTTCGTTGATGTACAAAATATCTACTACACCACCCGCCAGGCCTACGGGCGCCAGTTCAACTACCGCAAATTCTGGGAGCGTATCGGTTATGAGGGTGAGATCACCTCAGCCACCGCCTATGCCATCGCCCGCAACGATGACAAACAGATCAAATTCCAGGACGCCCTCAAACACATCGGCTTTCAGGTTAAGCTCAAACCCTATATCCAGCGCAGCGACGGCTCCGCCAAGGGGGACTGGGATGTGGGTATTACCATTGATGTGATGGAGGCGGCGCAGGATGTCGACATCGTCGTATTGCTGTCGGGAGATGGCGACTTCGACCTGTTGCTGAAAAAGATTCGGGAGGAGTACGGTGTGACAGCCCAGGTCTATGGGGTACCGGCACTCACCGCCAACTCACTGATCAATGCAGCCAGCCATTATCAGCCGATTGAAGAGGACCTGCTGCTATAAGTGAATGGCCTGGTATGACGACTTCTTTACTCTCATCTGCCCCTGTGCATATGCCACATACTCCTCTTCGGATAGCGGGCGGCTGTAGTAGAAACCCTGGAAGGCGTGGCAGCCGCTGCGTTGCAGGTACTCCACCTGTGCCTGTGCCTCTACCCCTTCAGCCAGTACGGTAAGCTTGAGATTGTGTGCCATGTCGATGATCGAGGTGGCGATGGCGGCGTCGCTATCACTGTTCGCAATGTTGATGACAAAGGCGCGGTCGATCTTCAGCTTGTCCAGTGGCAGGCGTGCAAGATATTGCAGTGATGAGTAGCCTGTACCGAAGTCGTCTATGGCAAAGCGCACACCCAGTTCACGCAGCTCCCGCATCTTGCCGATACTCATTTCGATGTGGCTAAGCAGCATCTCTTCGGTAATCTCAAGTTCAAGACAGCGGGCTGGCACCTGATACTGCTGAAGAATACGACTTACCCGTTCGACAAAATCTGGCAACTGCAACTGGCTGGGACTGATATTTACAGCGACACACTGCAACCCCTTTGGCATTTCAGCGAAATGGGGCAGCTGCTGCCAGGCGGCAATCTGGCGACAGGCCATGTGCAGCACATGATCCCCCAGCTCATTCATCAACCCGGCCGCCTCGGCCACCGGCAGAAATTCACCCGGTGAGATCATGCCACGTTGCGGGTGGTGCCAGCGCACCAGCGCCTCGCTGCCAACCAGACTGCCCTCGGCATCGAGCTGCGGCTGGTAGTGGAGTTGCAGCTGGTTTTCGGCGAGAGCCCGGCGCAGGTCGTTCTCCAGGGTCAGTCGCTCATCAGCCTCGGTGGCCATGCTGGCGTGGTAGAAGCAGGTGGCGTTACGCCCCTCCTCTTTTGCATGATACATCGCGATATCGGCCTGCTTGAGTAGCTCCGCCCCCGACTCCTCTGCCAACGGGAACAGGGCGATACCGATGCTGGGTGAGGAGTGCAGGCTCTGCTTGTTAATCTCGTAGGGGCTGGCCAGTGACACGCGGATCTTCTCGGCGATCTGCTGTGCCTGTTCGGCGGCCTCGACAATATCGTCGCTCAGCTCGTTGAGCAACACCACAAACTCATCACCGCCGATACGCGCCGCGCAGTCCTCTATGCGCAGACACCCCTTGAGGCGCACGGCGACCTGACGCAGCAGTTCATCACCCACGGCGTGACCCAGTGAATCGTTAATGGTTTTAAAGCGATCAAGGTCGAGAAACAGTACTGCCCCGATATGGCCGTGGCGCGTCGAGCGGGCAAGCTCCTGCTCCAGCCGTTCAAGCAGCTGGCTACGATTCGGCAGGTCGGTAAGGGCATCATAGTAGGCCTGATAGTGAATCCGCTCCTCGGCCTGCTTGCGCTCGGTGATATCCTGAAAGTGCGCAAGATAGTGGCTGGCGTTACCGCTGCCATCATGCACCGCGGTGATGGTGAGCCATTCAAGGTAAATGCTGCCATCCTTGCGGCGGTTCCAGATCTCCCCCTCCCAGTAACCGCTGTCGCTCAGGCAGTGCCACATCTCGCGGTAAAACTCGCTATCGTGACGCCCCGACTGCAGCAGCTTTGGGCTCTGCCCGATCGCCTCCTCGGCGGAGTAACCGGTGATCTCGCTAAAGGCGCCATTCACCCGCAGAAAGTTGCCGCTCAGGTCGGTGATCGCAATCGCCTCGTGCGCCTCAAAGGCGGTGGCGGCCAGGTGCAGCGCCTCTTCAGACTGTTTTTTCGCACTAATATCGACGACATATCCGTGATAGTGCGTAACTTCGCCGCTATCGTTACGGATAATGACGGTAAAGTCGTAGACCCAGTGGTACTTGCCGTGGGCATCAGCAAGACGATACTCCTGCTCGAAGTGGTTCGCCCCCTGCGCTCCGGCCCGCTCAATCTCTTCACCAATTTTTGGCAGGTCATCCGGGTGTACCAGCTCGGCAAAGGGGATTTTGCCACTGGTCAGCTCCTCGGGCAGAAAACCGAACTGCGGACGAATATTGGGTGAGACATACTCCACCGGCCACCCCTCGCTGGCCCGCCACTTAAAGGCGACGGTGGGACC
>JBFFJV010000016.1:0-16594 GCA_041555695.1 Thiohalomonadaceae bacterium
CCCCTGGTCGTAACTTGTCGCGCTGATAAATCTCAACCGGGCCGTTAATGCCGTGCAGCATGCCCTGCTCGGGCACAACCTTTTCTCCCGATTCATCCATCGTATTAATCGGCAGTTCGGGTGTGGGTCCGCGCAGCCGAAGGCGCAGGTTGACCAACTCCACCGGCAGCTCCAGTCGATGCCCGTAGCGCTCCTGGTGGACAAGATGAAATGCCTCGGAGGCCTCACTGATGTCACCACTCCACGCCACGTTGAGGGTATAGGACTGCCCCTTGTAGCGCAGGTCGAGGCCGGGTGAGGCGGTGATATTGGTTACTCCCTCCAGAGCCAGTGAGGCCTCCCCCTCCTGCTGCAGCGAAGCCAGTGCCTCTTCGATTTCATTTAGCGGGATATCGGCCAGCAGCCCCTGATGGGTGCGCGAGAGCTGACGGCCACGTGGTGCGGTGAGCATGCCGAGCGCGGAGAGTACGCCGCCGTGGATCGGTACCAGCGCCTGGTTCATCCCCAGCGCCTCGGCGAGGGCACAGACGTGCAACCCGCCAGCGCCACCGAAGCAGGCGAGGGTCATCTGTCGCGGGTCGATGCCGCGCTGCACCGAAATCACCCTGAGGGCACGGGCCATATGTTCGTTGGCGATTTTGATAATGCCCTCGGCGGCCTCGTGGAGTCCGATCTCCAGCTTCTCGGCGATGGCGCCGACGGCCTGTTCCGCCGCCGCCACATCAAGCGACATCTCACCGCCGAGGAAGGCGTCGGGACGCAGGCGGCCAAGCACCAGATTGGCATCGGTAACGGTGGCCTCAAGACCACCCTTGCCGTAACAGGCGGGACCCGGTACCGCCCCCGCCGACTCCGGGCCGACCTGTAACAGGCCCCCCGCATCGACTCGGGCGATAGAGCCGCCACCGGCGCCAATGGTATGCATATCGACCATCGGCACGGCCACCGGCCAGGGGCCGATCCGCCCCTCGCTGGTTAGTTGCAGCTCGCCGTCGATGAGGGCGACATCGGTGGAGGTCCCCCCCATGTCGAAGGTGAGCAGGTGTTCGCGCCCTGCCAGTGCCCCCATGTGTTTAGCGGCAGAGAGGCCGCCGGCGGGCCCGGAGAGGAGCATGTGTACCGCCTGTCGCCCTGCAAGCGAGGCCTCAATGGTGTTGCCGGAGCTCTGCATTACCGAGACGGAGGCCCCCGTCTGATCAACCTTGAGGCCAGCCTCCAGCCGCTGAAGGTAGCCCTCCACCAGCGGCCCCACCCAGGCGTTGAGCCAGGTGGTGATGCCGCGCTCATACTCTTTATATTCAGGGAGGATGGCGGAAGAGCGGGAGATAAAGAGCTCACCGCCCTGAATCTCATTCAGGGCCGCCTCTATCTGCTTCTCAAAGCGGTCATCGAGGAAGGAGAAGAGCAGATTGATTGCCACCGCCTCGGGCTTGAGCGCTATCACCTGTTCTACCAGCTGCGCCAGTTCCTCATCGCTCAAAGCCTCAACCAGCTCACCGTGTGCACCAGACCGCCCACCGGTCTCCAGGCAGAGTTCAGCAGGCACCGGCGGGGTGACAGGGTGTGGTTGCAGATTATAGAGTTCGCGGCGCGCCTGACGGCCCAGGGTCAGCAGATCCTTGAGTCCGTGATTGGTAATAAATACCGTGCGCACCCCTTTGCCTTGCAGCGCAGCATTGGTGGCAACGGTGGAGCCGTGCACCACCTGCAATGGCTCGCCTTCGAGTCCCAGCTCCCGTACCCCCTGCAGGATTGCCTGTTCCGGGGCATGGGGAGTGGAAAGCACTTTATGTACCCGCAGTGAGGCGCCGTCAAACAGCACAAAATTGGTAAAGGTTCCGCCGGTATCTACGCCTAGCAGCATGCTTGAACTCTGGTTGAAATCATTGATAAACGAAGGGGAACTTTTTACATTACACCCATTCAAAATTAACCGAATTATCTGGTCGGAGGACTATTCTTCCGGTGGCGGTATCATACCGAAATCAACAGTGATAATCTTTCGAGCTCTTGTTGAAAATAGAGCAGGAGCAGCTTCAGCCGCGATTAATGGAATAATCAGACGCCATTCGCTGCTAAAGCCACTCCTGCGCCATGCTTGCACCAACAAAAAAAGTGACGAATGGATAACGATACGTTAATTAAGGTGGAACACCTCTCCCGCCGCTACGGCAACACCCTGGCGGTCAACCAGCTCAGCTTCGAGGTAAAGCGCGGTGAAGTGCTTGGTTTTCTCGGCCCCAATGGCGCCGGCAAGTCGACTACCATGCAGATGCTCACCGGCAACCTGGCCCCCACATCCGGCGCCATCACCATTAACGGCACCGACATGCTGGAAAACCCGAAGGCCGCCAAGTTGGCGCTGGGCTACCTGCCTGAGCAGCCACCGCTCTACCGGGAACTGACGGTGGATGAATACCTCAACTACTGCGCCCGCCTCAATCGTATAGCAAAGGGCGGGCTTAGCGCCGCCGTTGATAACGCCAAGCAGCGCTGCGGACTCACAGAGGTAGGCAAACGGCTGATTAACAACCTCTCCAAGGGCTACCAGCAGCGGGTCGGTATCGCCCAGGCGATCATCCATTCACCCGACGTGGTGATCCTCGACGAGCCCACTGTCGGCCTCGACCCGATTCAAATTCGCGAAATCCGCCAGCTGATTCGCGACATCGGCACCGAACACAGCGTGATCCTCTCCACCCACATCCTTCCCGAGGTACAGGCCACCTGCGACCGGGTACAGATCATCAACAACGGTGAAATGGTGCTAAGCGACAGCATCGACGGCCTGACTCAGCGCATGCAGAGCTCCAGCCTGCTGGTTGCCCTGCGCCGGCCGCCCGCTGTCGAGCACCTCACCACTATTGACGGCATCACTGCTGCCGAATCACTGGAGGATGGCCGCCTGCGTCTCAGCCACGCGCCGCAAACGCAACCCGCAGAGGCCATCGTTGAGCGCGCCGTGGCCGAAGGGTGGGGGCTCTATGAGCTAACCCCCGAGCGGCTGTCACTGGAGGATGTCTTCGTCAACATCACCACCACCGAAGCCATTCATGAGGAGGACGCCGCATGAGCCTGGCCCTCACCATCGCCGCACGTGAACTGCGCAGCCTGTTCCTCTCACCCCTCGCCTGGTCAATCCTTGGCGTGGTGCAGTTCATCCTCGCCTACCTGTTTCTCGGCCAGCTCGACACCTACATCAGCTATCAGTCACAGATCGCGATGATGGAGAACCCGCCGGGGGCCACCGAGGTGATTGTCGCCCCGCTATTCTCCAGCGCCACCATCATCCTGCTGCTGGTGATCCCGCTGATCACCATGCGTCTGGTGAGCGAAGAGCGGCGCGCACGCACCCTGCCGCTACTCTTCTCCGCCCCCGTCTCCATGACTGAAATCGTGCTCGGCAAGTACCTCGGCATCCTCGGCTTTCTCGCCATCATGCTGGGGCTCATTACCCTGATGCCGCTGTCGCTACTTAGCCTCGGCACGCTCGACTTCGGCCTGCTCGCCTCCAACCTGCTGGGGCTTGGCTTGATGCTCGCCGCCTTCGCCGCTGCGGGGCTCTTTATGTCGACCCTCACCGCACAGCCGACCGTCGCAGCGGTCACCAGTTTCGGCCTGCTACTGCTGCTGTGGATCATCAACTGGGCCGGAGAGGGGGCGGGGCAGAGTGTACTCGCCTACCTCTCGCTACAGGGCCACTACGAGGCACTGCTCAAAGGGCTGTTCAACAGCAGTGATGTGATCTACTACCTGCTGTTCATCCTCACCTTTCTGGTTCTCAGCATCCGCCGCCTGGATGCCGACCGCCTGCAACACTAAATAACGGACTCGCAAAACACGATGGAAGTCAGTACAAAATCACGCCGCCAGTTACGCCTGCAATCCTGGGCCTTCGTGGTGCTATTCCTTACCGTAGTCGGCCTGCTCGGCTGGCTCAGTACCCGTTATAACCACGAGGCCGACTGGACGGCCAGCGGCCGCCACACCCTCTCCGAGGCAAGTACCGCGCTAATGCAGCAGCTCGACGGCCCGGTCACCATCACCTCCTTCAGCCGTGAAGACGACCTCTCCGGCCTGCGCAAACGCACCAAAGGACTGGTCACGCGCTACCAGCGCATCAAACCCGATATCACCCTTAATTTCGTCGACCCGGACCTGGAACCCGAGCGTGTCCGTGCCGAAGGGATCGCACTCGACGGCGAACTGCTGCTGGAGTACGGCGGCCGTCGCGAAAACCTCAAGGCCATCGGTGAGCAGGCACTTACCAACGCGCTGCAGCGCATGATGCGCAGCGGCGAGCGTCGCGTGCTGTTTCTCGGCGGTCACGGTGAGCGCAAGTTCGACGGCCAGGCCAACCACGATTTAGGCAGCTGGGGCCGCGCCCTTACCGAACAGGGCTTCCACTTCGCCGAGATCAACCTCAGCATTGCCCCTGCCATCCCCGACGACACCGCAGTACTGGTGATCGCCAACCCGCAGGTGGCATTGCTCCCGGGTGAGCTGCAAATCATTCAGGAATACGTTAACCACGGCGGCAACCTGCTGTGGCTATCCGACCCCGGAGAACAGAGCAACACCACGGCGCTGGCCGACCAGCTTGGGCTAAACTTCCTCAGCGGCACCATCGTCGATCCCACCGGACAGATGCTCGGCATCGAACACCCCGCCGTTGTGGTGGTACCCGAATACCCCTCTCACCCGATCAGCGAGGAGCTAACCACCCTCACCCTGTTCCCCAGGGCCCACGCCATCGAAGTTGCCGAGGAGCAGCAGTGGCAAAGCCTGCCGCTACTTAATACCCTGCCGCGCAGCTGGGCCGAGCTGGATAAACTTGAGGGCAGCATTGGCTATGACGAGGGCAGGGAGCGCTCCGGCCCGCTCACCATCGGCATGCTGCTGGATCGCAAACTGGGAGAGGGCGAGGAGGAAAAGATGCAGCGTGTCGCCGTTATTGGCGATGGTGACTTTCTCTCCAACGCCTATCTGGGTAACGGCGCCAACCAGGAGCTGGGCAACCGCCTGCTCAACTGGCTGAGCCACGACGACAGCCATATCACCATCGCCCCGCGCACCTCACCCGACACCCAGCTTGAGATCACCCCCACCCTGTCACTGCTGATCGGCTTCGGCTTCCTGCTGGTGGTGCCGGGGCTGCTGATCGGTAGCGGTCTTGCCATCTGGTGGAAACGACGTAAGCGCTAACGGCTTAACCATAACGATGAAAAATGCGCATAGAAGCGGTGTGCCCACCGCGAATAATCTGTCCCTGAAGGTAAACCGTTAAACATGAGCAAACGAAATTTGCTAAACCTTGGACTACTGGCCCTTATCGGCATACTGGTACTGCTGGTAGTCTACGAACCGGGCATCGAAAAGCCACCGGAGCTGCCCACCCTGCTGCAACTGAATAAAGATGCGGTAAAACAGATCGCCATCCAGCGCGACGACCAGCAGGATATCCAGCTACAGCGTCAGAACGATGGTCACTGGCAGCTGACCAGGCCGCTGCCCCACGCCGCCGATCAATACCGTATCGACTCCCTGCTGCGCATCACCACGATCAAGAGCCTCTCCAGCTTTAGCGCCGAGCCAGAAAAACTTGCCGCCTACAGGCTGGCCAAACCCCAGGTCACACTCACCATAAACGATGAGATCAGCATCGCCTTCGGCAGTAGCACTCCACTGGACCAGCGCCGCTATGTCATGGTGAACGGCAGGGTGCACCTGATCAGCGACACCCTCTACTACCACCTCATCGGCAGTTTCCCCACCTTCCTGCGCAAACAGCTGCTGGATGAGGGGAGCAGCATTGCGGCGCTCGAACTCCCCGGCCTTAGCGTGGCCTGGAGGGAGGAGCGCTGGCAACTGACTCCTGAGCCAGAGGCCTTCTCGGCCGATCAGGTGACCCGCCTGCTCGATAACTGGAAGCTCGCCTCGGCGCTGGAGATCAAGCCCTATGACAAAAAAACGGGAGAGAAGATCCTGCTCCAGACAAGTAGCGACGAGCAGCCACTGGAACTGCTGCTCACCTCACGCGAACCCGACCTGATCCTCGCCCGTCCCGAGTTAGGTATTCAGTATCACTTCGACGCCAGCGCTGCCGGGGCTCTGCTGCAACTCCCGAAGATAGAGGCTAGTGCCAGCGAAGAAGAGAAACCGTAGGAGCGGCTTCAGCCGCGATTGTGTCAATAACATCTTCGCGACCAAAGTCGCTCCTGCACAAAGCCTGCATCAACAATAAACCTACCGCTATTTCACCACCGAGTCACAGATGCCAGAACTCCCGGAAGTCGAAACCACCCGTCGCGGCATTGCACCGCACATTAAAGGCGAAAAGGTCTGCGACGTCATCGTACGTCATCACCAGCTGCGCTGGCCGATACCGCGCGGACTGAAAAAGAAACTGACCGGACACAAGATAAACTCGGTTAAACGACGCGCCAAATACCTGCTACTCGGCTTCGAGCACGGCACCCTGATCCTGCACCTCGGCATGTCCGGCAGCCTGCGTATCATCAAGGCCGCTACTGCGGCCGAGAAGCACGACCATATGGATATTGTTCTTAATAACGGCAAGGCACTGCGCCTCACCGACCCGCGCCGCTTTGGCGCCGTGTTGTGGACCAAGGACGCTCCCGGGGAACACGAACTACTTAACCACCTCGGGCCGGAGCCACTCAGCGACGACTTCACCAGCGAACTCCTCTACCAGCTCTCACGCAGGCGCAAAAGCAGCATCAAACAGTTCATCATGGACGGCAAGGTGGTGGTCGGCGTCGGCAATATCTACGCCAGCGAGTCACTGTTTCTCGCCGGTATCAGCCCTAAACGTATCGCCAATAAGGTCAGCAAAGCACGTTACGAAAGGCTCACTAGCGCCATCAAACAGGTACTCGCCGCCGCCATTGAACAGGGCGGCACCACCCTGCGCGACTTTGTCGGTGGTGATGGCAAGCCCGGCTACTTCGCACAGCAGTTAAATGTGTATGGACGTGCAGGAGAGCCGTGCCGGGTCTGTGGCAAGGAGATCAAGCAGGTAGTGCAGGGGCAGCGCAGCACGTTTTATTGCCCGCACTGCCAGAAATAGCGCCGCAAATTCTGCCCTATGACTACAAGGCCTCAACAGCGTACCGGGCCACCAGCCGATGCTGCCCACCGGACCCGATCATCACGCTATCCTCGGCGGCATTGGCGGTCTCAACACACACCATATTTAGATAACCATTCGGCCCCAGGTCGCCCATCTGTTCCCCCTTCTCTTCCCATGGTGTCCACACCACGGTTGAGTGGCTGCCGCTGCTGCGAATAACGATGCGGCGCTTCATCGCCGGGTCGCGGATCTCACAATTCGCGGGGGTGCCGAGGTAGATGCGATCCACCTCGCTGCGGAAATTGATCGGCCCCTTTTGACTGCTGCGCTGGAAGTCATTGACCTTATCCAGGTAGTCACAACCCTCCAGGCCATTCACGGTGACCTTGCGCAGGTCGCCGACCTGGAAGTAGGTGTGCAGGGCCTCGCCGATCTCCATCGGCTCGCTGCCGTGGTTGGTGGTGACCAGTTCATGTTTCAGGCTTTTGCCCACGGTGATGATATTGCGCACCGCGCAGGGATGCGGCCACTGTACGCGGGTGGTCCGTGTTTGAATGAGCTCAAACTCGAGACGGGTCTCACCGTTCGGCAGGGCATGTACCTGGTTCAAGCGCCACGGTACGGTGCGGGCGAAGCCATGGGCGGGAAGTTTACCATCGCTCTGGTGCGGCCCGAACCAGGGCCAGCAGACCGGCACCCCGCCGCGTATTGATTTGCCCTTCGCCAGCGTTGCCTCCGGGCTTAACCAGATCAACGGCTCCTCACCCGTTGGCTGGAAGCTCATCAGGTGTGCCCCCTGCATGGCGATAGTGGCACGTGCCAGGGCATTGTTCACCTCCACCACGATAAAGCCAGCGGGCAGCTCGTTAAAGGACACGACGCCGTCAATTCCAAAGCGCTTATTCAGGCTATCTACCGTTGCCATGCAGAACCTCCAGACCATTTAGATATTATTCGTTGATACAGGCTAATATGGGGTAGGATCGTTTACAAGCTGCTCTCTGACTTAGCTCGCCGCGGTATAACCGCCGGGTAATACCGCTACAGATATCCGGTCATCAGAAATGGCAGCAGCTAACGACTGACTTTATAACGTAAACAGCGCTCACTATGACACTTGTATGGCTACTGAACCCATGACGCTATGAAAACACCTAAACGCATCCAGCCTCTGGTGGAAGATGGCCTTGTCGATGAGGTTATCCGCCCGCTAATGAGCGGAAAAGAGGCTGCCGTCTATGTGGTGCGCTGTGGTTCTGAGATCCGCTGTGCCAAGGTATACAAGGAAGCCGACAAGCGCAGCTTCAAGCAGGCCGTACAGTACCAGGAAGGGCGCAAGGTGCGTAACAGCCGTCGTGCACGGGCGATGGAGAAGGGCTCCAAATTTGGGCGCAATCAGCAGGAAGAGGCATGGCAAAATGCCGAGGTGGAGGCGCTCTACCGCCTGGCCGATGCCGGGGTTCGCGTACCGAAGCCCTACGGCTGTTTTGAGGGCGTGTTGCTGATGGAGCTGGTAACGGATGATGAGGGTCAGGTGGCACCGCGACTCAATGATGTCTCCATGTCTGCCGAACAGGCGATAGAAGACCATGCTGTGGTACTGCGCTACGTGGTGCGCATGCTCTGTGCCGGACTGGTTCATGGCGACCTGTCTGAATTTAATGTGCTGGTGGATGACTACGGTCCGGTGATTATCGATCTGCCTCAGGCGGTCGATGCGGCAGCCAACAACCACGCCCAGTGGATGCTGGAGCGGGATGTAAACAGCATAACCAGCTACTACGCCCAGTACGCCCCGGAGCTAGCACACACTAAATACGCCAGGGAGATCTGGGCGCTTTACGAAAATGGGGAACTGACCCCGGACGTTGCCTTAACCGGGCTGTTTGAAGAGAGTACCGAGGCTGCGGATGTGGATGCCGTGGTGGAAGAGATCAAGGCGGCCTTTGCTGAAGAGCAGGCACGACTGCAACGCATGCGCGACGCAGACGAGCAGGATTAACCCAACTACCTTTACTTGATAGTTAAGGCAGGAGTACTTATGCGCTTAAACATAAGCTTTTTCACACTTCTGAGTTGCCTGCTATTTATCTCTGCCTGCAAGCACAGTGACCCGTCGTCCCCCTATGTGAAGGTGTATAAGTATGACGGTTCCATTCAGTGTGAAAGCACCGGGGTAGAATTAAATGTCATGGCGTTGGAGTTAATTGTCGCGGGAATAGATGTGGTCTGTTCGCAACAGGGACACGATGGGCTGGCCAGGATCACCGTTTGTGGCGCCGATACCGGCAACATCAATATCTACACGATACACCGCGTCAACCAGACCTCTGCAGAGGAGCTGGGCTTTTCCCCCGTAAACACCCTCAGTGAATATCAGGATCAACCCTGCGAATAGCCACGGCCCCGCTATACTGAAAGCTATCACTTCAGCGGGGGGTTACTTTTCGATCTCTCCCTCATACTTGCGGATCACCGCCTCAATATCGGCAATCGCACTCTCCAGCGGGTCAGCGCTGCTGTCCGCTTTGTCACTCTGCTGTTCCCCGCTCTTCTCCTTACTGCCACCGGAGGTGGAAAGCAGGCGTAGAGCCAGGATGCTGATGTTGTCACTGTGGGGGTAGCTGAGCTGCTCGGCCTGCTCACCCATGGTGTTAATGATGTCATCCAGGTTGCCGGGGTTGCACAACAATCTGCCCATCACAGCATCGTCCATCGGCCCCCACAGACCGTCGGTGCAGAGCAGGAGCACATCCTCGATGCGCATCGTCACAGGGTTACTAACCGTCGGTTCCGGCTCTTCGACCAGCCCACCTCCCAGACACTGGGTGATCTGGTTACGTTTGGGGTGGGTCTCCTGTTCGCGCCGACTGATCTCCCCCTTCTGGTAGAGCATCTCAACAAAGGAGTGATCGGTGGTGCGGTAGATCGGCAGACCGTTCTGGAACAGGTAGAGGCGGCTGTCGCCAACATGGGCCCAGATAGCTTTGCCCTGCTCAACCAGACACAGTACACCGGTGGTACCGGGGGTAATCGGCGGGTTTTGCTTCTGCCCATACTCTACGATGGTGTGGTGTGCGCTACGCAGCACCCTATCAAGAAAGCGTTTGGGATCCCTGATAGGGCGCTCGGCATTCAGGTAATGCTGCTTCGCGGTATCGACCAGTAACTGTGCCGCCACCTCGCCCCGCGCCTGCCCGCCCATGCCATCCCCCAGCACCAGCAGTACCCCCTCATCGGTCTCTATCGCCTGGAAGCGATCCTGATTGCTGTTACGGTTTCCCAGGCGGTTGGCCTGGCCCAGTTCGTAGATCATTCCCCGCCCCCCTTAAACCAGGAGAGGCTACTGGCGAGTCGCCCCAGCACGGAACTCTCTTCGGCCTTGTAACCGGGCCCCAGCTTACCGCCATCGCCCAGCGCCTCAAGCAGTTCATCCACACTTTGAGGGCGATACATCGGGTCCACCTCCATCGCCCAGTCGATGGCTGCGAGAAGCTTTTGCGAATAGCCCTTTTTGAATGCCTCGACTGCCGGTTTCATGGTGTCTTTCATCCGCCGCTCCTCGGCGGGCGGCGGCGCCATACCCTCAATGCAGGCACGCATGGTGGCGCCGATGGCGTAGATATCGGTCCACGGTCCAACGTAACCGCCAACCATCGACTGTTCGATAGGGCAAAAGCCGAGGGTTAATACCTGCCCCGGCTGGTACTGGCGACTCTGCTGCATCTCATGCACCGCGCCAAAATCGAGCAGTAATGGATTACCACCGGAACGCAGGTGGATGTTTCCCGGTTTGATGTCGAGGTGCAGCAGCCCCTTGGAGTGGATCTGCTTGAGGCCGTCGAGTAGCGGCAAAAAAACATGGTAGAGGAAGGCCTCACTCAAACCGGCCTTGTGGCGCTTGATGTACTCCTGCAAATTCACCCCTTTCTGGTACTCCATCACCATATACACGGTGCTGTTGGCACGAAAGAAGTTAATCACATTGACGATATTGGGGTGTTTCAAGTCACCCAGAGTGCTGGCTTCCTGGAAGAACAGGCGTCGCCCGTGGGCAAACTGCTCCGCAGCCTTCTCATCCCTGGTGTGAATGGTGTGACCATCCTCACCACGATAGGCAAGCTTGCGCGGCATATACTCCTTAAGCACCACCAGCGGGTGCTCCTTATCAGAGCTACGTGCCAAATAGACAATACTGAAGCCGCCGCCCCCCAGCTTGTCTTCGATGACAAACTCCTCCAGCTGAGTACCGGGTGCCAGGCTGATAATCTGATCGTTCATGTAACCCTTTTAAATTGCTCCACCAAACGGCCTTTTCTTTTGACTGTGCCGCCATTCGGTTACCATGTGCGCACACTATACCAAATCGCCCATGGGGGTAGCTATGATCCGCAGTATGACTTCTTTCGCACGATGCGAAGCGCAGGGCGAATGGGGCAGCCTGCAGCTGGAGCTGCGCTCGGTGAACCACCGCTACCTCGAACTGAATCTGCGCCTGCCTGAAGAGCTGCGGGTACTGGAGCCGAAGATCCGAGAGCGGGTCAACAAGCGGCTGGGACGCGGCAAGGTCGACTGTAATGTGCGCTTTCAGCCGCCGGCCAGTCTCCCGGGTGAAATGCAGATTAATGAAGACCTGGTAAAGAAACTGGCCCATGCCAGCCGCGAGGTGGATGCCCTGCTCTACAACCCCTCACCGGTCAGCTCACTGCAGGTGCTACAGTGGCCCGGCGTACTGCAGGCCCCCGGTCTGGATGAGGGGCAGCTGCGTAGTGAGGCATTAATCCTGCTGGATCAGGCCATCGATGAGATGACACAGAACCGGGAGCGTGAAGGGGATTCACTCAGGACGATCATCCTCAAACGCTGCGATGCCGCTGAGGAAGTCGTAAAGGGCGTACGGGCACGCCTGCCCGAGGTACTGGAGGGGGTGCGCAACCGCCTGCGCGAGCGCCTTGCCGAGCTGCGCCAGGAGATGGATGAAAGCCGCCTGGAACAGGAGATGGTGATCGCCGCCCAGAAACTCGACGTCGATGAGGAGATGGACCGGCTGCAGACCCACATCACCGAGGTGCGCAGTGTGCTCGACTCGGACAAGCCGGTGGGCCGTCGCCTCGACTTTCTGATGCAGGAGCTTAACCGTGAGGCCAACACCCTGGGCTCCAAGTCGGCCGACACCGAGACCACCAGGGCATCCGTAGAACTCAAGGTCCTGATCGAGCAGATGCGCGAGCAGGTACAGAACATTGAATAAAGGTAACGACTAACCATGAGCAACACGAACACCAACAGCGGCACCCTCTACATCATCTCCGCCCCCTCGGGAGCCGGGAAGACCAGCCTGGTCAAGGCTCTACTGGAGCAGACCGAACAGATTATGGTTTCAGTCTCCAACACCACCCGCGCGGCGCGCCCCGGTGAGGTAGACGGTAAGGACTACCACTTCACCGATATCGACACCTTTCGCAGCATGATTGCCGACGATGCCTTTCTGGAGCACGCCCAGGTATTCGACAATTTCTACGGCACCTCGCAGAGTAATGTTATCGAACAGATGGCAAAGGGAACCGATGTCATCCTTGAGATCGACTGGCAGGGTGCCCAGCAGGTGCGCGAGAAGATGCCCGAGGCGGTGAGCATCTTCATCCTCCCCCCCTCGCGCGAGGAGCTTGAAAAGCGCCTGCGCGGCCGCAATACCGACAGCGAAGAAGTCATTGCGCGGCGCATGCGCGATGCCATTAGCGAAATGAGTCACTACGGTGAGTTTGACTACCTGGTGTTTAACGACGACTTCAATGTCGCCCTTGGTGAATTGCGGGCAATTATCCTTGCCCGCCGCCAGCGTGCCGAGGCCCAGATTGCCCGCCAACAACCGCTGCTTGACGCCCTGCTGGCATAAAGGGCCCGCTTTGGCTAAGATAGCCGGTTCCTTGAAACAAGAAAGATTTCCTCTGGAGTAACAAACAATGGCACGTGTAACCGTCGAAGACTGTCTGGACAATGTCGACAACCGCTTCCAGCTGGTACAGGTCGCTACCAAGCGCGCCCGTCAACTGGCCAATGGCAACAGTGAGCCGATGGTAGAGTGGGAGAACGACAAGCCCACCGTGGTTGCGCTACGCGAGATTGCCGATGGTCTGATAGACCGTAGCATCCTTGAGGCCAAGTCAGCCGCACCGGAAAGTACCACCGAGATCGGTGACGATGAGATCCGCGAGGAGACCGCGTAAGCACACCCCCTTACGACACTGCAACCGGGTAGCGTCGACATGGACCAGAGCCGCATGTTCCTTATCAGCGATCTCTGCGCCCTGCTCGACGACTATCTGGAGCCGGAGCAGGTACAGGAGGTCTATCAGGCCTACCTCATCGGTGCCGAGGCTCATGAGGGACAGCGCCGCTTAAGCGGCGAACCCTACATCTACCATCCGCTGGCTGTCGCCAGAATCCTTGCCGAAATGCGTCTTGACCACAAGACGATTGCCGCGGCCATTTTACACGACGTTATTGAAGACACCGAGATCGCCCGTGATCAGCTCGAAGAGTTGTTTGGCGAAGAGATCACCGCGCTGGTCGACGGCGTCAGCAAGCTGACCCACATTGAGTTCGAGTCCAAGGCTCAGGCACAGGCGGAGAACTTCCGCAAAATGATGCTGGCAATGGTGCAGGACATTCGCGTCATTCTGATCAAGCTGGCCGATCGCCTGCATAACATGCGCACCCTGGGCGTAATGCGCCCGGAGAAAAAGCGGCGTATCGCCCGCGAGACGCTGGAGATCTACGTCCCCATCGCCACCCGCCTCGGACTCAACCGCCTGCGCCTGGAGCTCGAAGACCTTGGCTTTGCCGCCTACCACCCGATGCGTAGCCGGGTGCTGGAAGAGGCCCTGGGCAAGGCCCGCGGCAACCGCAGCGAAATCGTGCAGAAGATACAGTCAACCATTGAGGAGCGACTGCGCCAGGAAGAGCTGACGGGGGAGATTTCCGGACGCGAAAAACACCTCTACAGCATCTACCGCAAGATGCAGAACAAGCATCTGAGCTTCTCCGATGTCACCGATGTCTTCGCCTTTCGTATCGTCGTCGACAAGGTCGACAGCTGCTACCGTGTGCTCGGTGCCATCCACAACCTCTACAAACCGATCCCCGGCAAGTTCAAGGACTACATCGCCATCCCCAAGGCCAACGGCTACCAGTCGCTGCACACCGCACTATTAACCCCTTACGGCTTCCCCATTGAGGTACAGATCCGTACCGCCGATATGGAGAAAGTGGCCGAGTCGGGGATCGCCTCACACTGGCTCTACAAGAGTGGCGATCACTCCGGCGGCATCGCCCATGAACGGGCACGCGAGTGGCTGAAAAACCTGCTGGAGATGCAACAGAACGCCGGCGATTCGCAGGAGTTTCTGGAGAACGTAAAGGTCGATCTGTTCCCCGATGAGGTCTACGTCTTCACCCCGCGTGGCGAGATTATGGAGCTTCCCCGCGGCGCCACCGCCGTCGACTTTGCCTACGCGGTACACAGCGATGTGGGCGACAGTTGTGTGGCGGTGAAGATCAACCGCCGCCTGGCACCACTGCACACGGTGCTGCGTAACGGCCAGTCGGTGGAGATCATCACCTCCCCCGGTGCCCAGCCTAACCCCAGCTGGCTTAACTTTGTCTTCACCGGCAAGGCACGGGCGACCATTCGCAACTTCCTCAAGAACCTGCAGCACGATGAATCGATCACACTCGGCCGTCGTCTGCTGGAGAGGGCGCTGAGTGAACTCCACCTCAAGTGCGACGACATCCCGCCGGATAACTGGCAGGCCCTGGCACAGGAGTTAGGCTTCGACAACCGCGATGCGCTGCTGGAGCAGATCGGCCTGGGCAACCGCATGGCACCGCTGATTGCCCGCGCCCTGTTGCCACAGGGCGAGCACGACGAGCACATCGCCCACAATGGTGAGCAACCGCACGACACCACGCCGCTCTCTATCAAGGGTACCGAGGGCACCGTGGTGCAATACGCAAAATGCTGCCGCCCCATCCCGGGCGACCCGATCCTCGGCTTCCTCACCTCTGGGCGCGGCATCGTCATCCACACACAGCAGTGCAAAAACGTTGCTGAGTTCCGCAAGTACCCCGAGAAGTGGATCGATGTGCAGTGGGAAGACGGGGTGGAAGGTGAGTTCCAGGTTGAGCTGCGTGTCGATGTCACCAACCAGCGTGGCGTACTCGCCACCCTTGCCGCCGCTATCGCCGAAACCCGTGCCAATATCGACAATATCAGCCTTGATGAGCGCGATGGTCTCAACACCACCATTAACCTCACCATCGCCGTTAGCGGCCGTCTCCACCTGGCACGCATTCTGCGCCACCTGCGCACCATCGATCAGGTACTCAAGATCAGCCGTAAATAGCCGTAATGACGTAGTATTTTGCTGTGTTATACACACAACAAGTACAGGGTAATCCCCAATGGCCTGCATTGCTAAAGGCTGATACCCTTGTCACAGGATATTGAAAAGAGGCCCACTCCCCCGCCAGCTTCTTATAACCACCACAGGATGTGCCCAACTGCTCTCTACAGTTCAAGGAGACGGGCATGATAGCGCTGCATATAGAACCATCCGATGCCACCGGTATCGGAGTCATTGACGACCAGCACGATGAGATCCTCGCACTCGTAAGCTCCCTGGGGGAGTTAGCGCAAAGTGGGGAGCGCGAACAGATCGGCGACTGCATCAACAGGATCGTCTCCGACACCCTCGGTCATTTCGAATTCGAAGAAGAGCTGATGGAGCAGGCTGGCTACCCGTTCATCAAGGTACACAAGCGCCTGCACGACCACTTCATCCAGCGTCTCGCCGGCTATACCCAGCGCTTCGACGCCGGTGATGATATCGCAGCCGAACTGGAGGTATTCCTCGCAAGCTGGCTACGCAGTCACTTCGCCCATGAAGACAAAGACTACAGCCCGCAGGTACTGGCCGAGATGCAGGGGCTGACTAACGAAACAGCAGTCGCCGACAAAGAGAGCTGGTTCACCCGCGCCCTGCGCAAGATCGCCTGATCACAAATATTCAGCCTCTCACCAAAGCGTAGCTATTACACTCCTATTAATTCAGGCTTGTAGCCCACTTCAGCAAGGGAACACCTTCACAATAATTTTTTCGCCACCACAAAACAGGGACGTCCAATAGCGAAACTCGTATTATAGGGCTGCATCATGGCGCATATCGACTGGCTAGACCGTTATAACTTCCACATCGACATCCTCGATGAGCAACACATCGGTATCCTCAACCTGATCAACCAGCTAGATGATGCAGTTAGCAGTCGCGATCGGGAACAGGTTGGGCATGTGCTTAATGAGATTGTCGCCGCCATCACCGACCATTTCGAATTTGAAGAGGAATTAATGTCCTCATCAGGTTATGGTCACCTCAAGGCACACAAGAAACTCCATGATCGTTTTATCGGAAGACTGGTCGACTTTGCGCAGCGCTACGACTC
>JBFFJV010000017.1:0-16196 GCA_041555695.1 Thiohalomonadaceae bacterium
CCAGTATTATCTCCGCCTTCTACCTCGGAGGCACCCGTTCACTGCTCACCAACAGCTTAAAGCAATACAGTACCCTGGCGCTGCAGGAGGGACTGCGACTCAACAGCGTACTCAACGACAGCGTTAGCGACTTACAGTTCATTGCCCAGCTGCAGTCAGTTGCGGCCTATGCCGAGCGACTCAACAGCGCTGTGGCAGATGAAGATGAAAGCCTGACCAAACTCGGCAACGCGGTACAACAGGAATTTCTCAACCTGCTGCAACACAGCAATGACTATCATCAACTGCGTTTTATTGACGCCACCGGGCAGGAACGCATCCGGGTAGACCGAAAAAACAATCGACTGTTACCGGTTAAACAGCTGGCACTACAGGACAAATCATCCAGCACCTATGTCACCGACACGCTGGCCCTGCCACCAGGAGCGGTCTACTTTTCCGAGATCAACCTTAATCGCGAACACGGCCAGGTAGTCAAGCCTCATATACCCACGCTACGCATAGCCATCGCCATCACCACCGCACAACAACCCGTCGGTATGCTGATTATCAATATCAACGTTGGCCCTCAACTCCGTTATCTTCGTCATGCACTGGGAGACCTTAGTGAATACGCCTATATCACTAATGCCAACGGCAGCTACCTTAGCCACCATGACAGCAGCATGACCTTCGGTTTCGATACCTCACACCAGCACCGTGTTCAGGATCGACTACCGGAACTCGATGCGTTCTACAGCAATACAAAGCAGCTCAGTGTCGTCCTACTGCCCTCGCAAAACAGTGCTGAATTAGCTGTTGCCTTTAGAAAGATCCACTACGATGCATCCAATCCAGAACGTTTTATCGCCGTTGGTATCGCCGCACCACGTGAACTCATCCTTGCCGATGAAATAGCCTTAATTCGGCGCAACGTCTTCTGGGCAGTCATCCTCACCATCACTGGCATGTTCAGTGCGTTAGTCCTCTCTTTACGGGTCACTCGCCCACTAAGCATGATCGCCTCCGCCGCAGACGCTTTCACCCAACAGCGAATCCCGTTCACCGCACCACCTCCGGGCAATGATGAAATTGCACAGTTGGGGCGTACCATTAAGGCACTCACCGATGAGGTTCTGGATAATGAACAACGGCTAAGCAGCCTCAACGCCACACTGGAGCAGCGCGTCGAAGAGCGCAGTCGTGAGCTAACGGCATCACAAAAGATGCTGGAGACGGTGCTTGATGCGCTGCCAAACCGCCTCTTCTGGAAAGATGTCGATGGAAAGTACCTGGGCTGCAACCAGAACTTTGCCGAGGATGCCGGGCTGCAAACGCCAGCAGAAATCATCGGTAAAACCGATCACCAGATGCCCTGGAAGGTACACGCTGCGAGCTACCAGGAGGATGACCGAGCAGTCATCAACAACATGCAGCCAAAGCTTAATATCATCGAACCTATCACCCTGAGCGATGGCAGTACGCGGTGGCTGGAGACCAACAAACTACCACTGTTTGATACGAGTAACCGTGTCACAGGAATGCTGGGTAGCTATCGGGACATTACCGATCGGCGCAACGCGGAGATAAGCCTGCGTAATAGCGAGGAGCGCCTACGCAACTCACAACACATTGCCCATGTGGGTACCTGGGACTGGAATATCCAGGACAACACACTCCACTGGTCCGATGAGTTCTATTCTATCTTTGGATTACAACCACAAACGTTAACCCCCAGCTACGAAGCCTTCCTTGCGTCTATTCATCCCGAGGATATCGAACTGGTCACATCGTCCATCAAACACAGCCTTAAACATCAGGAGCGCCAATATTATGTCCACCATCGCATTGTGCGGCCCGATGGTGAGGTGCGCTATGTGGAAGAGCATGGAGAGGTATACCGTAGCCCAGAGGGGCAGCCGTCACGCATGATTGGTGCGGTCCATGACATCACTGAAAATATTCTGGTGCAGCTGGCACTACATCGTGAGAAGGAGCGTGCCGAGCGCTATCTTCAGGTATCAGAGGCAATGATCGTGGCACTGGATATCCATGGCAATATTACGCGCATCAACCAGCGTAGTTGTGAGCTTCTCGGCTACCGCATGGACAAGCTTCAGGGACGCAACTGGTTCGATACCGTGATCCCTGCAGATAAGCGTGAACCGGTAAAAAGCGCATTCACTGCACTGATGAGCCAGCGACAACGCCGTGATAACGAGCACAGCAGCAGTTATTATGAAAACGAGCTGCTGTGTAGTAATGGTGAAATTATCACCATCTCCTGGCACAACACCGTGGAATATGACCACAATGGAAACGCCACCGGTACCTTGAGTTCCGGTCATGACATGACCCAGCGAAAGCGGATGGAAAAGCTCAAGGATGAGTTTATCTCTACGGTGAGCCATGAGCTGCGTACCCCGCTTACCTCGATTCGCGGTGCCTTACGCCTGATACTGGGTAATGTACTGGGTGAGATACCACCAAAGGCACTTGAGCTATTACAGGTGGCTGACAACAATAGTGAGCGGCTGCTGCTACTAATTAATGATCTGCTCGACCTGCAAAAAATTGAGGCGGGGATGATGAGTTTCAACTTCGTCCCGCTCTCGCCCACAACGCTATTAAAAGAGGCCGTCGATATTAATCGCCCCTATGCCAACGAGCACCACATTCAACTGCAGCTAAATACGAATAACTACGCCGGAGATGAAGAGTTTTACGGTGATCATGACCGCCTGATCCAGGTGATGAACAACCTTATCTCCAATGCCATCAAATTCTCCCCCACAGGCGCCCGGGTCGACGTCATCCTGGACGGCGACAACGAGGAAGTGCGTATTCAGGTCAATGACAAAGGCCCCGGTGTACCGGGACAGTTCAGCGCACACCTGTTCGATAAGTTCACCCAGGTAGACAGCTCCAATACGCGACAAAAAGGTGGCACCGGACTCGGCTTGAATATCGCCAAGTTGATCGTCGACAAACACCACGGCGCCATCGGCTACCACGACAACCTGGGGGGCGGCAGCAGCTTCCGCGTGACACTCCCCATATCCACACCGGCCACAGGTGAAACGCACGACGGCTGATCACCAGCACTGACTCAGGTAAACTCCCTACGATTGAAATGTGGCCCGCGTGGCTCCACATACTATCAACAGTGACACTACGCAGAGAACACGACATGCCTATCACCAGTACCACTGAGCAGCTGCAGCAGTTCCTCAGTGACTTCAAGAAAGAGCAACTCACCGCTATCGAAGAGTCCGCAGCCAGGGGCGATGCCGATGCCTGCTTTAAGCTCGGCGCACTCTATGCCAATGGACGAGGGGTCAAACAAGACAGCCAGCAGGCACGAAAATGGCTTAAAAAAGCGGCCACACAGGATTATGTGGCGGCCCGTACCCTGCTGGCCTGGCTCTATCTGAATGATGAGTCGCTGGGACAGTCGGACACCGATGCGATTCAGTTATTTCTGGAAGCCGCCGAGGCGGGAGACAGTGACGCCCAGTGCTCACTGGGGGATATCTACCTGGAAGGGGCTGCCGGAATTGAACCCAATCCCAAGGCAATGCTGCAGTGGTATAGCAGTGCCGCCAACCAGAACCACCCCAAGGCACAGTACATGCTGGGCAAGCTGCTGGCTGAAGGTAAAGTGGTACAACAGAATGACGAGGCGGCCTTCCAGTGGCTCACCCTGGCGATCATGAACCAGAGTGAGCCGGCACAAAAAGAGCTGGCACTGCTCACCTCCAGACTCTCCAGCAACGATATTGAGCAGTATAAACAGCGCATGATGGACAGTATGCCCCAGTCCCTGTTTCCGTCTCACTGAGGCCTTACGATGGAAGAGAAAGAGTATAAAAAGACCTTCCGCTCGGTGAATGACGCCCCCTGCGTCTTCGCCAAGGCGATTCTGCGACGCTGCTGCGCCTGCTCTCGTTCGCAAAAGCTCTTTATTGCCGAGCGCGAAGCGGTAGCCTGCAAATCACCCGGCGGTCGTCAACGCTGCGAAGAGGTACTGCAGGTCCTGCGCGGCAAGGCCGGCTTTGCCCTCAAGCTGGCACAGATTGACGGCCCGCTGCCACACGCCAAGGAGTTAAAGGTGCAATGCGGCGGCATGCTTGGCGTGCAGGAGTCTCTCACACAGGAAAGTTCAGAGCTTGTTGCCGACATCCACCAGCTGCTGGAAAATGCCTTCGAAGAGTATGGCTCTGCCGAAACCCTCCCCTACACCGAGGTGATGCGCACCATTGCCAGTTTCGTGCCGCGCAAGAAACGCTAACTCATCCCCGCTCAGACAGCTGTGCCCGGCAAGATTGCAGCACACCGCTTTAGCGTCCACGAGTCAAAACAGGCCTGCCAGCCACAGCCGGATATACAGACCCCACCCGGTAGTGTAACCCCGGGTGGCAAAGCGCACCCGTCCCTCACCATCGAGAATAAAACTGGCGGGCACCGCCTTCACGCCGTACTGCGCGGAAAGCCCGCCGCGCTCATCATTAACCACGGGATAATCCACGCCCTGCTGTTTAAGATAGTCACGCACCTCAGCCGGGGTGCCCGACTGCATCGCCACCGTGATCATCGGCACCTCACTGGCGAGCCGGTTGACCATTCCCTGCTCCAGTTCGCAGATCGGACACCAGGTGGCCCAGAAATGAACCACCGCCGGCTTTCCCCGGTACTGATGTAGAGAAAAGTGCTGCCCCTCAATAGTGGTCGTATCGATAGCTGAGGCCACACGACCTACCGACTCACGGGTAAGGAATGCCTCTACTGCCAGCAACAGCAACAGCATAATCAACAGCTGCGCTCCCCAGCTTTGCAGGCGTTTTTTCCAGCTTCGCGATTTTGTTTCCGTCTTTACCATAGTGACCTGTGTGAGTTTCCAGCTGAATCTGTATCTTCAGGGCAGATGCAGAGTGTAAGATATTGTTTTCGAAGTGGAATCAAAATCCTGCGCTATGTGCCCCCAGCAAGGTACAAATCAGGTTCCACTCTCTATAACCACCACAACATATCACAGCCTGACCAAAACCATGAGTCATTCGCCGCTTGCCGTATTGATGCCCTTCTACAACGCCGCCGACACGCTGGCGCAGACACTCGACTCGATCCTGGCGCAGACCTTCAAAGAGTTTGTGGTGATTGCGGTGGACGATGGCAGCAGTGATCACTCCGCCAGCATAGTGCAGCACTACATGCAGCGGGACCGGCGTATCGAACTGCTGCAACCGGGGCGACAGGGTGTCGTCGGCGCGATGAATCACGCCTTGCAGCACTGCTCCTCCCCCGTCTGTGCGCGTATGGATGCCGATGACATCATGACCCCCGAGCGGCTGGAAAAACAGTGGTACTACCTGCAGAAGCATCCCCATATCGATCTGGTCGGTAGCCGTGTAGAACTGTTTCCGCGCGAGATAATTCAACCGGGTTTTGATGAATATATCCGCTGGCAGAATGGCTGCATCAGCCCGCAGCAGATCGCTGATAACATCTATGTCGAACTGCCTATCGCCCACCCCTCGGTGATGTTTCGCCGCGAGGCGGTTATCCGTGCAGGTGCTTATCGCGATGGCGACTTCCCCGAAGACTACGAACTGCTGCTGCGCCTGCACCAGCGCGGCCACCAGATGGCAAAACTGCCCGAGGTACTACTGCACTGGCGTGACAGCGGCACCCGCCTCACCCGCACCGACAGCCGCTACTCACGCGATGCCTTCGACCGCATTCGTGCCGACTACCTGGCACGCGATCCGCGCCTGCAACAGAAACGTCCCCTTGCCTACTGGGGGGCTGGACGCATCACCCGCAAACGCAGTGCGCACCTGATTGCACACGGACACACACCACAGGTCTGGATCGACATCGACCCGAAGAAGATCGGCAACATTATTGCCGGGGCACCGGTGGTCAGCCCCGAATGGCTAAGGCAGGAAGAGAAACCTTTTGTCCTGAGCTATGTGAGTAATCATGGGGCAAAAGAACTCATAACCCGGGACCTTGAGAAGATGGGCTATGAGAGCGGCGTCGATTATCTACTGGTGGGATAAGATGCAGGAGAGTTCGCGATGCGATTTCCCGAACGGTTAGACCGTAAACTGCGCCATCATCTGCAGCAGCGAGCTCGCCGCCTCAGCGGCCGCCTTCACGCGCGAATTGGCCGCTTCGCTGCTGTAATTTTTATCTCACATGCTTTTCATGGGATTAACAAACTGCCTCACACCGGCACAGCAGACTCATCTTCCGTCTGCCGATAACGACTCGCCAACTCAACCAGTCCATACAGACAGTCAGCCCCCTTCACCGCCTGCTCCATGGCTCGACGCAGATCACGATAGAGATCAAGTTGTGCCACCATCTCGTGTAATTGCAGCTGTTCGCCAGCCCCTGCCAGCAGCAGCTGTGCCTTAAGTTGTTTGTAATGGCTCTCCAGAGCATTCAGGAGGTTGGTGATCTCCTGTTGCGAATAACTCTCTGCCATGGGTTCGAGTTGTGCCAGCAGGCTGACGCACTCCCCACGAAAGTGGCTCATGGCTTCGGCCAGGCCCGGCTCTTCGACATACTTCAGCCCCTCCTGAAGATTTGCCATATTCAGCGCCATATTCGCCATCTCTTCATAGTAACGGGAAGTACGCAACGCCAGCGGCAGATGATCGCCAATATCGGCGGAGAGCTGGGCCCGCTGCATGGTAACCGTGAACTCATCCACGGCTTTCTGCAACCGCGTCATGACCGCCTTATCCTTGTGTAACTGTGCACCCGCAATATGTTCACTACTAAAGCTATCCTGCAACATATTGCGGGCCAGTTCAGCCATCCGTGACAACTCCATCACCAGGGCATTCAATGCCAGCGCAGGCGTACCGACCACGTTACGGTCCAGGTAAAGAGGCCGTCCACGGTCTTCCACGGCACTACGCAGGTGCTGCTGCAACCAGCGCACCAGTGCCGGTGTAAAAAACCACAATAGACCGACACCCAGAATATTAAACAGGGTGTGAAACAGCGCCAGCTTGGTAGCAATTGATGCCCCCGGAGAAAACAGCTGAAGCAGCAGGGTGACCAGATCCAGTAGTGGTTGCAGAAGAATGATGGCAACAAGCGCCGTAATAATATTAAACAGTACATGGGCCGCCGCGGTACGCTGCGCATTGGGAGTTGCACCAATCACTGAGAGTGCCGCCGTGGAGGTCGTGCCAACATTGGCTCCAATCACCGTGGCCGCTGCCGCATAAAACGGAATGACACCAGAGGCGGCGGCGGTCAGGGTGACCGCCATCGCGGCACTGGAGGACTGCATTAGAAAGGTGAGCATGAAACCTACCGCCATAAACAGCATGACGCCACCACCATCGGCAGCGTAGTCGGCCAGATTGATCGCATCCCCTACCTCGCCGAAGGCCTGCTTGAGAATAGCAATGCCAAGAAAGAACAGTCCAAAACCCGCCAGACTCTCACCCATTGCTCCGCGCCGGCCGCTGGTATCGGTAAGACGCACCAACATACCGAGGCCGATCAACGGTAACGCCACAACCTGGATATTTAACTTAAAACCTACCAGCGCCACCAGCCAGCTGGTCATCGTGGTTCCGATATTGGTGCCATAGATCACATAAACCGTCTGCAACAGGCTTAGCAGTCCGGCGTTAACAAAACCCAGAACCGCCACCGTCACCGCGCTGGAGGATTGCACCAGCGAGGTAATGAGAATTCCAGAAAAGAATCCGCGCAGCGGGCTGCGCGTCCAGCGTGAGAGGATATGACGCAGGGCATGACCCGCCGCCATCTTCAAGCCATCAGACATCAGGCGCATGCCGAGCAGGAATAGCCCGATACCACCGATAAAACTGCTGATCAGGCCGAGCTCCACACTGCCTCCAGAAACATTTGAGTAAACCACTTCATGGCACGATCTCAATCACGCCGCAATTTGTCCGACACCGCAATAGGTGTCGGGTAACGCAGCATAATCCAGTAGGAGGAGAGGATAAAGCTAAGCAGCGTCACCAGCTTGATAAGATAGCTGGCCCGTTCACCTATCACCCCGCCATGTTCGGCCAGCACGGCAATAAACAGGGCAAACTCGCTCACCTGTGCCAGTCGCACACCAACCTCACGGGCCATCGGTTCACCCTCTCCGGTAGCCTCCAGCAAGCGCCGAAATGCCCACGGCTTCAATAACAGCATGACCAGCACCAACAGCAGTGCCGGCCACAACACATCAAGAGCCATTGCCGGATTGAAGCTGGCTCCCAGTGAAAAGAAAAACAACACCAGAAAGAAATCGCGTAGCGGCTTAAGATTCTCGGCAATAAAGGTACTGATAGGATTCGTTGCCAGCGCCACCCCGGCAATAAAGGCCCCGACCTCGGCAGAGAGCCCCAGCCACGATGCCAGCTCGACAAAGCCAAGACACCAGCCAAGGGCCAGCAGAAAGACATACTCCTGAATGGTATCGTAGCGACGCAATAACGGCAGCATCAAATAGCGGGCCCCGAGCAGCGCCGCCACCACCGCAGCAGGTAGCAGCAGTGCCAGCCATGCCAGCTGCGCCCACAGAGCGCCCTGAGTATCGCCCGCCTGTAGCAGCAACAGGAGCACAATCGCCACCATATCCTGTAGCAGCAGGATACTGATAATCAGTCCTCCAATATGCTGATGGTGCAGCTGCGTAGTAGGCAACAGTTTCAAACCGAGGATGGTGCTGGAGAAGATCATCGCAGCACCAATCACCAGCGCCTCGCTACCACTAAAACCAGACACCAGAGCCAGTGCCAGCGAGGGAAGAAAAAACAGCAGTGAGCTGCCCAGGGTCACCAGCAGGGTCGGGCGTAACAGGCGCAGCAACTGTTGCGGGTGCAGATTGAGGCCCAGCAGAAACAGCAAAAAGATCACCCCCATCCGGGATAGCTCACTAATCAGTGTCGCATCGTTCACCTGCGCCATGCCCCATGGCCCCAGCAACATACCCAGCACCATATAGGCGACCAGCATCGACTGGCGTGCCGCCAGCGCCAGAGTGGCGATCAGCGCCGCGCCACTGAATATCAGGAAAAAGGTGAAGAGAATCGGATCGTGCTGCACCGTCTGCCCCGCAGGAGTGGATGAGCCCTAAGTATGAACCATCCCCCCATCTGCGCCAGCGACCGCCACCGCCAGCCACGACAGGCTTGCGCCAGAGGCTATCTCCATCTAGATTTACCGGTATCCGAGTAATGCTACAGGGATCTACGATGAAGATTACCCCTCCCGCCGACGACTACGGACTGCAAAAGCTAAAACAGGCCGACTCCAACCGTGCAGTAAAAGAGACGGGAAAGGTCGACGCCTACCCGCGCATCGAGTCGAGCGAGGAGCGCCACGAAGCCAAAGAGCCGTTTCGCGAGCGACGTCAGCAGCGGCGGCGCAAGCGCGAACGTCGTCAGCTCAGTTACAACACGCCACTAGACACCCGCGATAGTCATGAACGCCGACGCGAACTGCGCCGTGAAGAGGAAGATGCTGCCGCAGCCTCCGCCAGCGACTCAGCTTCCCACGGTATCGACGACTTCGCCTGACTCAGCCACCGCTGCTTTCTGCTGTACCAGCTGCTTCAGACTCATACCGTCCAGCACGCCAACGACCCCTTCACTCAGATGCTGCATTAGCGCATCCACCTCGCTCACCGAGACGCAACGTGCCTCACTATCCAGCTGCTCCTCATCGGGCTCACGCAACACCGCCAGCAGCCCGGCAATGGTGAGCTTCTCCGGATCGTGCGCCAACAGGTATTCGGGGGTCTCGCTGGCACTCTCCAGCAACAGGCCGCGCCGCTGCAGTAACGACAACACCTCATCAAGGTTATCACCCGGCACATGCAACTGTTGCGACAGCGCCTCCAGGCTCCACGGCCTGTCACCAGCTTCAAAATGACGGGCGATCCAGTACATCACCAACAGCCCTAGCCGCTCACGAAACAGCGCACTCATCGGCAGGCGCTGACTGGTCAGGCGCACATGCTCCGGATGCTGGTAGTAATAGGCCACCTGCGCCCCTACCAGAAGAATCAGCCAGCTCAGGTAGAGCCAGATCATGAACAGAATCAGGATAGCAAAACCGGAATAGATCGCCGCGTACTTGGTAGAACTGCTGGCAAAAGCGGCAAAGATGATGCCGGTGGTCTGCCACAGCACCCCACCAACCAGCGCCCCCACCAGCGCTGCGCGTAGCTTCACCTTGATGTTGGGCACAAACATATAGACAAAGGCAAAGGCCAGGATGATAAAGACGAAGGGCATCAGCTTGGAGAGCAGCACCACCAGTGAGCCGAAGGGCTCAATGGCGATCAGCGTCTGCACCACGCTGCTGTTCATGACGGAGGCGGTCATACCAATGGCGGAGAAGACCAGCACCGGCCCCACCATAATCACGCTGAGATAGTCGCTGAAACGGCGCGACATGCTACGCGAGGCCTTGGTACGCCAGACGTAGTTAAAGGCCACCTCAATCTTCTGGATCAGTGAAATTACCGTATAGAGCAGCAGCGCCAGACCCACCGAGCCGAGCACCCCGACTTTCATATTCTCGACGAATGACAGGATGGTCATCACCAGCTCGTTACCCTTGTCACCCAACGGCGCCACCAGATTAAGCAGCAGCGGCTCCACCTGATTGTGCACGCCGAAGGCCTTGAGCACCGAGAAGCTCACCGCGATCAGCGGTACCAGCGATAACAGGGTAGTGTAAACCAGCGACATGGCGCGCAGATTAAGCTGACCACTGGAGAGTTCCCGCACCAGCACAAACAGCAGGCGCAGGGTGCGGTAAAACAGGGTGCGCACGCCGCTTAGCGCACCGACGTCGGTACGCCACAACTCCCCGAAGAGAAAATCCTCCAGCCGCAGATAGAGGCGCTTAAGATGGCTCATCAATGAATTCCTGTTTCAATAATTATTGTTATGAAAACTATACAACAGATGGGCTACCCGTGGGCAGGATGTCGCTCAGTGCAATACCTGTGACTGGCGCAACAGCCGTGGCAAGCGCGCGCGCAAAGAAGCGACATCACCGGCATCGGGGACCAGGTCAAGGTAGCGGCTGTAGTCCTCGGCTGCGGCACGCGGGCAGCCGAGCAGCTCATAGAGCTGTCCGCGCTCACGAAAACCGCCCGGCATATCCGGTACCAGCTGCATGATCTTCTCCTGTACCCGTAACGCCGGGGCGTATTCCTTGCGCTTCAGGTGGGCCTGCTTGAGCCGACGCAGCAACCGTACCACCAGGAGACTGTCATCAACGTCACGGAGAAAACCACGTGCCATATCCCCATCTACCTCACCGAAACGGCTCCGCAACAGGTCATGCAGGTCTCCCTGCTGCAACTGGATGCCACCGGATGCCGGGTCGATAATCACCCCGCCCTGTTCATCGTGATAATGCACCAGAAAACGGCCGGGGAAATCACATCCCCCCAGCGGCAGACCTAACCAGCGACCAACACAGATGTAGAGGATACCCAGTGACAGCGGCTCACCAAAATGGTGTTGCAGCACCCCGTGTAGCAGCGTGTGGCGGGGTTCGGCATGAGCCGCCGGGGCACAGTGAAAATCGAGCACGTTGAACAGGTGGTCGTTCAGGGTGAAGAGGATGTCACCCAGTGCAGCCCCGCTGCCAAGACGCTCACAAACACCCTCGGCAATATCACGGATAGCCTGCACCGCATGCGCCACATCCAGCCCATCACCGAGCCCATGCTGATGACGCAACACCTCCACGGCAAGACCATCGGCCGGATAGATAGCCATGCTCTGCCAGCTTGAGAGTGGTAGTGAGTGGGTCATGGAGAGGCCACCAGTCAGTGAAACACAATCCAAGTATAGACAAGAGAGAAAAAGATCGAGGTGGAGAATGGCCCTTTCGGGCCACAATGGGTAGTAGGGAGACTAGCCCTCCAGCGCGCGGATCAGGGTGATCTGCTCGGTCTTCACCAGCACCTTCTGCAACGCCAGGCGCTTCTCCACGTTGAGCAGTAACGGGCCATTGAGGTGGGCCCGAATACCGCTCTCCGCCAGCGCACTGTCATCTTCACTCTTTTTATCGTTAGGGCGCGACAGCAACAGCAGTACCGTTATCTGTGCCGGGTCTTGCGCCTCCAGAAGCGCCTCCTCCTCATCGCTAAGGAGCAGTTCGTAGGCAAAGTTGAAGGTCTCAGGCTGGGCTGCGGAGAACATCATGCTGGGGTCATCCAGCGACTGCAGCCAGTAGATGGAGGGCTTATCCTCTTCATTGAAAAGCTTGTAGCGGGTATTCCCTTCAAAACCGGGAATTCCGTTGGGAAAGGTTATGACGGTATCGGGATCGATATCCTGTTCACCCAGATAGGTAGAGTTAACTTTCACAGTGACGGCTCCTCAATATGTGATTTTTATTAATCGCAATCTAGCACAAAAGACCATCACAGCTAAACTGTCGGCAGCAACTTCCAGCGTTTCTCCAGACGAGGTACCGAGACGGACTCCAGCGTCTTGAGCCCCTGTGCAAACAGCGAGACCCGCAACTCCTCCAGCAACCAGCGAAAAGAGAGCAGCTCAGCTTCGCTGCAGTGCTCCATCTTCTCGCAACGCTGCCAGAAACGTTGCCACAGCGGTTGCATCTCACGCAGCATTGCGCGATCACGGTTGGGGTCGGCCTTGAGTTTCTCCATGCGCTTTTCTATCCCCTGTAAATAACGCGGCAACTGCAGCAGCCACTGCGGCGGGGTTTGTACCACAAAGCCCCTGAAGATCAGCCTGTTCAACTGGTCGTTCACATCGCTCAGGCTCTCCAGCCAGTTCGGCACCACCGAACCCTTAAGTCTTTTTCGTAGCGCATGGTGTGAGGCCAGTACCGCCGCCACCGCCTGTTGCAACGCCTCAGCATCTTCAATCAAACGACCACGGGCCACCGCGACCATCTGCTCATAGCCCGTGCGACTGCGCGGCGGTTCATTATCGGCAAACAGTGCCTGCTCCACCGCAGCTGTAATCAAATCTTCGACCAGCTCTTCACACTTGCCTAACGACAGGTAGTGCATGCACATTGCATTGTATTTTTTCAGCTCCTTGCGCAGGTACTTCACCTTGTCACGCACTGCCAGCATGAACAGCCGACGCACCCCGGCGCGGTGCGCTGAAGCGGCCGCCTGCGCCGACTCAAAGGGACGAATCGACACGCTCTCCCCCTCATCGACCAGTGCAGGAAAGGCCGATAGGGTCAGACCGCTGCGCTCCACCGTCTCCTGCTCATTAAGCTCCTCAAAGTCCCAGGATGTCAGCCCCTCGCGCTCCCACGCATAGTGTGACTCGGTGTGCAGACTCTGTCGCACTTCGCCGGCCAGTTCGGCCTGAATTACCGCCAGATCACGTCCCTCACTAACGGTCTTTCCCTGCTCATCGACGATGCGGAAATTCATCTGCAGATGCGGCGGCAGGGCCGTCAGGTTCCAGTCGCCCCCCTCTACCCTGACCCCGGTCATGCGTAATAACTGATGTGCAAAGGCATCCAGCAGCCGCCCTTCGCCCGCTCGCAACACATCGACACAGGCGGAGGCAAAATTGATCGCCGGGACAAAATTACGTCGTTGCGCCTTGGGCAGTGATTTGATCAAGGCGATCAGTTTATCTTCCAGCAATCCCGGTACCAGCCACTCGAAACGTGCCGCCTCAAGCTGTGCCACCGCTGCCAATGGCACGATAAGGGTGACACCATCGGCCGGGTGGTTGGGCTCAAAGTGGTAATCGAGTTTCAGCGCCATACCACCAACCTGCATGGTAGAGGGGAAGGCGCTGTCACAGACCTCACTCTCCTCATCACGCAGCAGCTCCTCGCGCGTCAGGTGGAGCAGACGTGGGGTGTCACGCTGCACACCCTTCCACCACTTGTCGAAAGACTTGCCGCTGTAAATGCCCTCGGGCAGGCGCGCATCGTAAAAGGCATACAGCACCTGCTCATCAACCAGAATGTCGCGACGGCGCGACTTGGCCTCCAGCTGCTCGATCTCCTCCAGCAACTGGCGATTGTCTGCAAAGAAGGCGTGGCGGCACTGCCACTCTCCCTCGATGAGGGCATGGCGGATAAAGATCTCACGGCTCGCCACCGGGTCGATGGGGCCGTAATTGACACGACGCTTCGGCACAATCAACAGGCCGTAGAGGGTCACCTGCTCATAGGCACTGACCTGCGCCGGACGTTTCTCCCAGTGTTCCTCCAGGTAGACGCGCTTGAGCAAACCCTTCGCCAGAGGCTCCAGCCATTGCGGGTCAATCTTCGCCACATCGCGGGCGAACAGACGGGTGGTCTCCACCAGCTCACCGGCCATCAGCCACCTGGGCACCTTCTTCGCCTGCGAAGAGCCGGGGAAGATCACAAAACGGTTGTTGCGCGCCCCCAGGTACTCCACCAGCGGCTTGCGCCGCTTCTTACCGCCCTGCTGTTTTGCCGGGGCCTTCTGCTCGCGCTCATCCTTAAGACCGATGTTGCTGAGCAGGCCACTCAATAACGCCTTGTGGACCGCCGCATAACTGGCGGGCTCCCCCTTCTTCGGGCTCAGCCCCATCTCGCGTACCTGGGCTAGCAGCTGGCCGTGGATATCGTGCCACTCGCGCATCCGCAGCCAGGAGATAAACTCGGCCTTGCACAGCTTGCGCAGCTTGGTCTTGCTGAGGTGGCGCGCCTGCTCGTGGTAGTAATCCCACAGGTTGAGGTAGGCCAGAAAATCCGACCCCTCATCGGCGAAGCGTTTATGCTTTTCGTCTGCTGCCTGTTGCGCCTCCAGCGGCCGTTCGCGCGGGTCCTGAATGGTCAGCGCCGAGACGATGATCAGCACCTCATACAGGCTGCCCTGGCGCTCGGCCTCCAGCAGCATGCGGGCATGACGCGGGTCCAGCGGCAGGCGCGCCAGCTTGCGCCCCACCTCGGTAATGCGCTTTTTGCCATCGACCGCACCGAGCTCCTGCAACAGGCGAAAACCGTCGGTAATAAAGCGGCTGTCCGGGGCGTCGATAAAGGGGAAGTTTTCGATATCCCCCAAGCCCATTAACATCATCTGCAGGATCACGCTGGCCAGATTGGTGCGGCGAATTTCGGGATCGGTAAACTGCGGACGGTTATGAAAATCCTCCTCCGCATAGAGGCGGATGCAGGTGCCTTCGCTTACCCGTCCGCAGCGCCCGGCACGCTGGTTGGCCGAGGCCTGGGAGACCGCCTCGATGGGCAGGCGCTGCACCTTGGTGCGATGGCTATAGCGGCTGATGCGGGCAAGACCGGGGTCGATGACAAAACGAATGCCGGGCACCGTTAAAGAGGTCTCGGCCACGTTGGTAGCGAGCACAATGCGTCGCCCGCGATGCCCCTTGAACACCCGGTCCTGCTCGCTGGCCGAGAGGCGCGAGAACAGCGGGATCACCTCGGTATCGCGCATTTTATGTTTGGAGAGCAGCTCGGCGGTCTCGCGAATATCGCGCTCACCGGCAAGGAAGATCAGGATATCGCCCAGCGGGTCGAGGCGCGCCAGCTCATCCACCGCCTCGACGATCGCCGTGCCCATGTCGGCCTCTTTTTCCTTCCCCTCCAGCAGCGGGCGGTAGCGAACCTCCACCGGATAGGTGCGGCCCGAGACCTCGATCACCGGCGCACCGTTAAAGAACTCGGAGAAGCGTTCGGTGTTAATGGTGGCCGAGGTGATGATGATTTTAAGGTCGGGGCGTTTGGGTAGCAGCTGCTTGAGGTAGCCCATCAGAAAATCGATATTCAGGCTGCGCTCATGGGCCTCATCGATGATGATGGTGTCGTAACGCTCCAGCAGCGGGTCGCTCTGCACCTCGGCCAGCAGGATACCGTCAGTCATCAGTTTAATATGGCTGTGATCACCGCCATGCTCGGTAAAGCGCACCTTATAGCCGACCGCCGCACCCAGTGGCGTCTTCAGCTCCTCGGCAATACGAGTCGCCACACTGCGCGCGGCAAGACGACGCGGCTGGGTGTGACCGATGGTGCCCGCCACACCGCGCCCCAGCTCCAGGCAGATCTTCGGCAGCTGGGTGGTCTTGCCCGAGCCGGTCTCCCCCGCCACCACCACCACCTGATGCTCCTCGATGGCCGCGGCAATCGCCACACGCCGGGCACTGACCGGCAGTGACTCGGGATACTCCGGTTGTGGTGCCGAGTCGCGACGCTGCGAAAGCCGCGCCTGC
>JBFFJV010000018.1:0-15695 GCA_041555695.1 Thiohalomonadaceae bacterium
CTTTCATCTATTCTGCTGCCCTGGAGAACGGTTTTACCGCCGCCAGCCTGATCAACGACGCCCCGGTAGTGTTCGAAGACAGCAAGCTGGAGAGCGAGTGGCGCCCGGAAAACTACAGCGGCAAATTCTATGGCCCAACCCGCCTGCGCCAGGCACTGGTCAAATCACGTAATCTGGTCTCTATACGTCTGCTGCAGAGTACTGGTATTCGCACGGCCATTAAATACATCAGCAAATTCGGTTTTGACCCGGCCCAGCTATCACGTGATCTCTCGCTGGCACTAGGCAGCGCCACCCTTACCCCCTACGACCTGGCCCGGGGTTATGCCGTATTTGCCAACGGTGGCTATCTGATAGCCCCCCACTTCATTGATCGTATCGAAGATAGCCAGGGCAATGTTCTCTTTCAGGCCGAACCGGTGTATGCCTGTGAGGCTGAAAAGTGCCCGGAGATCCCTCAAGCTGAAACGCAGTTAGAAGATTCATCCACCGATATCATCACTGCTACAGACAGCGAGACGAATATAGCCGACACACAAGTCGCACTGCAGCACGAGCAACCGCTGCGTTTTAATGCCGCAGAACGTGTGATTGATCAGCGCAATGTCTACCTCATCACCACCATGATGCAGGATGTAATTCGCCGAGGTACCGGCCGCTACGCCCTGCAACTGGGGCGCAATGACCTGGCGGGCAAGACTGGCACCACCAACGACCAGCAGGATGCCTGGTTCTCCGGCTTTAACAAGGATGTAGTCACCACCGCCTGGGTCGGCTTTGATACTCCACGCTCTATGGGACACAGGGAAACCGGCGCGCGAGCCGCCCTACCGATGTGGGTCAACTACATGCGCGAAGCCCTGAAGGAGAGTGCCGAGCAGATCCCACAGCAACCCGAAGGGATAGTCTCGGCACGCATTGATGCCGAAACCGGGCAGTTCACCGGCGCGGACAATGCCAATGCCATCTTTGAGCTATTTCGTGCCGAGAACGTCCCGGATGCCACCGAAGCACCTGCCGACGAGCAAAACGGTAGTATGGAGAACGGCACGCTTACCGGCGATATCTTCTAAGTAGCCCAGTATGAGACGCCCATCAGACCATCAGCGGGACGCACAACAACGCGTGCTTCTGGCCCAAACCGCGGCCCGCCTGATGGCCGAAAGCGGTTTGCACGACTTCGCCGCGGCCAGGCATAAGGCCGCCGAGCAGCTTGGTATTCACCACAGCCGCAACCAGCCCGGTAACGAGGAGATCGAAGCGGCGCTACGAGAGTATCAGCAGCTATTTCAGCACGATAGCCATAAGCAACAGCTCCATATATTGCGCCAGACCGCACTACAGGCGATGAAGCTATTAGGTGTTTTTTCACCTCGCCTGGTCGGCCCGGTATTCAGTGGCACGGCTGACCAGTACACCCCCATCTCTCTACACCTCTTCGCCGATACGACTGAAGAGGTGGGGATTTTCCTGATGGAACACAAAATCCCCTTTGAACAGGCAGAACAACGGGTGCACTACGCCGCGGGAAGAGAACAGCAGCTACCGTTGTACCGTTTTTTTGCAGGGGAAAGCGCGCTGGAGCTGACTGTCTTTCCGGTAAATGGCATACGCCAGTCACCGCATAGCCCGGTAGATGGCCGGCCCATGCATCGAGCTAGCCTTGAAGAAGTGAAGCGCCTGGTTGAGAGTGAGGCATTAAACGCCTAGAGATATTTCTCGGGCAGTGGCAAGCGTGCCACACCACTCGCTACCGCGGCCCGTGCGACCGCCGCCGAGACCCTCGATAGCAGCCTCGGATCGAAAGGTTTCGGCAGGATATATTCGCTGCCAAAATCCATCTTCCCCACCCCATAGGCCTGTAACACCTTTTCGGGCACCAGCTCACGCGCCAGTTGCGCCAGCTCATGTACCGCGGCGACCATCATCTGCTGATTAATACGGCGGGCACGTACATCCAGTGCACCCCGAAAGATAAAGGGAAAGCCCAGCACATTATTGACCTGGTTGGGGTAGTCACTGCGTCCGGTGGCCATGATCAGGTCATCACGCACGCTGTGGGCATCTTCTGGCAGAATTTCAGGGATCGGATTAGAGAGGGCGAAGATAATCGGCCGCTGCGCCATCCCGGCTACCATCTCGGCAGTTACTGTGTCGGGGCCCGCCACCCCCACCAGCACATCAGCTCCTTTAAGGGAGTCAGCCAAACTACGCTGATCACTATCCACGGCGAAGCGCTGCTTGTACTCATTGAGTCCCTGCCGTGCGTTATGGATCACCCCCTGGCGGTCCACCATCACCACCTGTTGGCGCTTCACCCCGAGTACCAGCAGCAGCTCCATAGAGGCAATAGCAGCAGAGCCGGCACCGAGACAAACGATGCGTACCTGATCTATCCTCTTTTGCTGTATCTCCAGGGCATTGAGCAGGGCCGCGGCAATAATCACTGCCGTACCATGCTGGTCATCATGAAATACCGGGATATCGAGCCGCTGCTGCAGACGCCGCTCAATTTCAAAACAGGCAGGGGCGGCAATATCCTCCAGGTTGATGCCACCAAAGGTCGGGGCGATATTCGCCACCGTCTCTACAAAGGCATCTAGCGAATCGGCCTGCACTTCAATATCAAACACGTCAATATCGGCAAAACGTTTAAATAGCACCGCCTTGCCTTCCATCACGGGCTTGCTCGCCAGTGCCCCAACCCGGCCCAGGCCCAGCACTGCGCTACCATCACTGATCACCGCCACCAGATTGCCCTTAGCGGTATAGCGGTAGGCCATCTCGGCATCTGCGGCGATCGCCCGTACCGGAGCGGCAACCCCCGGCGTATAGGCCAGAGAGAGCTCCTTCTGGTTATCACAGGGTTTGGTAACCGCTATGGCGAGTTTGCCCGGATGCGGCGCAGCATGGTAGTCGAGGGCCTGTGCACCTATGGAGTCGGTATCGCTAAAGGGCTTCTTCACTATTCCCCCCCGGGCATGACATAAATCCCCCCTTTCCTGCACACAGGGGGCGGGCAGGCTTCAGAACATTTTTACAGGCACTCATCATGCAGATAGTAATCCCCCGATCGGTCACAGGCCAGTCATCTTCCGATAATCCCCCTGCCGTCAATCCACAGCCTTCAGGAGATGCCTGCATCGATGCACAAAAAAAGGGGCGTCCTGCGGACGCCCCTTTTATCTGCCGAAACAGCCGCGAAATTACTTGCGAGCGTACTTCTGGCGGAACTTGTCAACGCGACCCGCGGTATCAAGCATCTTCTGCTTACCGGTAAAGAAAGGGTGGCAGGCTGAACAGACATCGAGGTTCAAATCCTTACCAGCAGTGGACTTGGTCTTGAAGGTATTACCACAGCTACAGCTAGCAGTAATCTCATTGTATTCAGGATGAATATCAGCTTTCATGGTTTGAACCTCTTGGTACATGGTTATCGCGCCGCTATGTTGCGTTGGATACAGCACACCGCGCAGGCCTTAAATCGAGCACGGCATAATACGAGAAAGCCGAGAGCTCGGCAAGGGCTATTATTTGCGGCGCGGTACAAACGGCACGACCTGAGCCATGTTCGACACCCGCTTCTGCGTAAAACGCCGTGAATTAAGGGTTTGCACCAGCCCATCATCTCCAGCGAACGATTCCCACATCATATTACTCAAGGAAATACAGGCAGACATGGGGTTAGCTGACCGGCTTCGCACCTGATCGATACGCCACTGCAGGCCGCGCAAACGTTGTTGGCACCGCTCTGAGGCCGCACCTATCATCGTCTCAATCATCTCACGGCGCATCAGCTCAAATCCCGCCGGGTCCCGGCAGGCCAACTGGCTCCATTGCTCAAAGTCCATAGGCTGTCTAGTAGAAGGGGACACAGGCTCACCTCTGTCACAAACTCTATACAAAACTATAAACCACCTGCCAGATGTCGCCATAAACCCTTGCATCAACAGGTATTTGTCGCCCGCCACAAAAAAAGGGCACCGAAGTGCCCCTTTTTCGCGGAATATCTAAAAGATCAGCGTTTCATTAAACCGAAGAACTCATCGTTGGTCTTGGTCGACTTGATCTTGTCCTGCAGGAATTCCATTGCCGCCAGTTCATCCATCTCGTGCACCAGCTTGCGCAGAATCCACATCATCTGCAGCTCATCAGGCTTGGTTAACAACTCCTCACGACGGGTGCCAGAGCGATTGATATTGATTGCCGGGTAGACACGTTTTTCAGAGATACGGCGATCCAGGTGCACCTCAGAGTTACCGGTGCCCTTAAATTCCTCGTAAATTACATCATCCATTCGTGAACCGGTCTCGACCAGGGCGGTAGCAAGGATGGTCAGCGAACCGCCCTCCTCAATATTACGCGCAGCACCGAAGAAACGTTTGGGACGGTGCAGTGCATTCGCATCAACACCACCGGTAAGCACCTTGCCAGAGGAAGGGATCACGGTATTGTAGGCACGGGCCAGGCGGGTAATAGAATCAAGCAGGATCACGACATCACGCTTATGCTCCACCAGGCGCTTGGCCTTTTCGATCACCATCTCAGCGACCTGCACATGGCGACTGGCCGGCTCATCGAAGGTAGAGGAGACCACCTCACCACGTACCGAACGGGCCATCTCGGTCACCTCTTCCGGACGCTCATCAATAAGCAGTACGATAAGGTAGCACTCAGGGTGCTTTGCCGCGATCGACTGGGCGATGTTCTGCAGCATCATGGTCTTACCGGTCTTGGGTGGCGCCACGATCAAACCGCGCTGCCCCTTACCGATCGGTGCAACCAAATCAATGACACGGGCAGTCACATCCTCGGTACTACCATTCCCCATCTCCAGGACAAAGCGCTCATTGGCGTGCAGTGGCGTCAGATTTGAAAATACCACCTTGTTCTTGGCATTCTCCGGCGGCTCGTAATTGATCTCATTGACCTTGAGCAGCGCAAAGTACCGCTCCCCCTCTTTGGGAGGACGAATCTTTCCGGAAACGGTATCACCGGTGCGCAGATTAAAGCGACGTATCTGACTGGGTGAGACATAGATATCGTCCGGCCCGGCAAGGTAGGAGCTATCAGCCGAGCGCAGGAAACCGAAGCCATCCTGCAGGATCTCCAGTACGCCATCGCCATAGATGTCTTCACCGCTCTTGGCGTGAGACTTGAGGATAGCGAAAATTATCGCTTCCTTACGTGAGCGGGAGATATTTTCAACACCCATTGATTCAGCGAGGGTGATCAGTTCAGATGCGGGCTTTCTTTTGAGTTCCGTCAGATTCATGGATTACTGCCGTTTACAGGATAGATTGATAGGGAAGGTATTCGAGGTTTTTATTCCACGATCATCAAGGGTTCGCTGATCGGTAGGACTTCGAACGAAGTGCTTATTTGGGTGTTTAAAAGGAAATTTTTTCTAATACTAGCACCAAGCCTTCGTGGCGTCCAGCCCGCGAACGGGACCGGACACCGTCGGTGCTAACAATTAAAGGTTGCTGTCGATAAAGGCGGTAAGCTGTGACTTGGAAACCGCGCCCACCTTGGTCGCCTCAACCTCTCCACCCTTAAACAGCATCAGGGTAGGAATACCACGAATGCCAAACTTGGGTGGAGTATTGGGGTTTTCATCGATATTCAGCTTGGCCACCTTCAGTTTGCCATCGTACTCCTCGGCGATCTCATCGAGGATCGGGGCAATCATCTTACAGGGACCACACCAGTCAGCCCAGTAATCCACCAGTACCGTACCTTCCGCCTGTGTCACCTCTTGCTCAAAGGTATCGTCGGTCACGTATACGATTTTATCGCTCAATGTACTCTCTCCATTGGATTCATCTAATCAGTGCCGGGAAATGGCACAGCCAAAACATTAATACGCCCATTTGAGCCCAATCTGCCTGCCATTTCAAGCCCAAAACTACGCATAACTTTGCTATCCTTGTTATTACATGAGTGACCAACATCTATCAGATACTCGATTTAGCGACTTTCAGCTGCCGGAAAAGCTGCTTCAAGGCATTGAAGAGACAGGCTTTTCCCGCTGTACACCGATTCAGGCAGAGACCCTGCCCATCGCCCTTCAGGGCAGGGATGTGGCCGGCCAGGCACAAACCGGAACCGGTAAGACCGCGGCATTTCTCATCGCCCTCTACCATCAGCTACTGAATCATCCTGCAAATGCGCAACGCCGACCGACTCAGGTACGTGCGCTGGTACTGGCCCCCACCCGCGAACTGGCAATACAGATCCACAAGGATGCGATGGTGCTCGGTAAACACACCGGACTCAGGCTGGGCCTGGCCTACGGCGGTACCGGCTATGAGCAACAGCGCAAGACGCTGGAGCAGGGGGTAGACATTCTTATCGGCACCCCTGGTCGTACCATCGATTACTTCAAGCAACATGTGTTTGATCTGCGTGCCCTGCAGGTACTGGTGCTGGATGAAGCAGATCGCATGTTCGACCTCGGCTTTATTAAAGATATCCGTTACCTGATGCGACGCATGCCGGAACCGGGGCAGCGCCTTAGCCTGCTGTTCTCCGCCACCCTCTCTTACCGGGTGACTGAACTGGCTTACGAACATATGAACAATCCGCAAACCATTGAAGTGGTGCCGGAACAGGTCACCGCCGAAATGGTGGAAGAGTCCGTCTACTATCCGGCCAAAGAGGAAAAGATACCGCTGCTGCTCGGCCTGATGCAGCGTGAAACGCCCTTACGCAGTATCGTCTTCGTCAACACCAAACGTGTTGCTGACCGGGTGTGGGGCTATCTGGAAAGCAACGGCTACCCGACAGCTGTGCTCTCTGGTGATGTCCCGCAAAAGAAACGCCAGCATCTACTGCAAAAATTCTCCGAGGGAGAATTGCCCGTCCTGGTCGCCACCGACGTGGCCGCCCGCGGCCTGCATATTCCCGATGTCAGCCATGTTTTTAATTACGATCTACCGCAGGATGCCGAGGACTATGTGCATCGTATCGGTCGCACCGCCCGCGCCGGGGCCAGCGGTAGTGCGATCAGTTTTGCATGCGAAGAGTACGCCTTCTCGCTATCTGAAATCGAAGAGTACATCGGCCATAAGATCCCAATGGAATCTATCGCTAATGAGCTGCTACTGAAACCACACCCGCCAAAGAAACCCGAACACAGTAGACGCCCAAAACCCGGTGGCAACAAAGGCCGTGGGCGTAGCGCCCGGCCACCACGTCATCGCTCCGCGAACCAATAATTCAGACCATCAGACGCAATAACGCGCCAGGGTAGTCAGCAGTGCCTGACTATCCACCGGCTTGGTCAGGTAATCATCCATCCCTGCGTCGGCGCAACGCTGCCGATCTTCTTCGCTGGCATTGGCCGTCAGGGCAATGATCGGCAAGCGCTCCGCCTTTTCCTCGGCACGCCAGCGTCGTGTTGCCTCCAGGCCATCCAGGCCCGGCATGCGCAAGTCCATCAATACACAGTCAAAACCATTTCGTCGCAATGCCGCCAGAGCAGCCTCTCCATCCTCCACTCGTACTACCCGGTGACCACCCTGTTCGAGAAAGTGCGAAATCACCCTGGCATTAATTGCCTCATCCTCAGCCAGCAGTACCGACAGGGAACGTCCACTCTGTAGCGTCTCGGAGTTGTCATGCGTGGCATCGATAGCTTGCGCGAGTAATTTACTCAGCGAGGCCGGCAAAAGGGGCTTGTTCAGATACTCAATGCGCTCACCCTCAGCACGGATACCGTTAACCGGGCCCAACTGGCACATTCTACTACCCGCTGGGAGTTGCGCTGCCAGCTTTTCAAACAGTGGCAGAGGAGTCGACTTGCTACCGCCCCCTGCGACAAATACCCAGCCATACTCCTGAGTAGATACTGCCTGCAGCAACGCCTGCTCACTATCTACCAGCTGCATATCAATCCCGAAACGGCGCAGCATACCCCTTATTGCCTTTTGTGATGCAGGATGGTTTTCAAGAACCAGCGCACAACCCGTAACAGCTGTCTCAACCAGCTCTCGCTGCTCCTCCCTCAACTCCCAGGGAAGCTCAAACCAGAAACAGCTTCCCTTACCCGCGTCACTCACCAGGCCTATCACGCCCCCCATCATCTCCACCAGCTCGCGGCTTACCGTCGTGCCAAGGCCACTACCACCATAATTACGTGCATCTCCCTCATCAATCTGGGTGAAGCTATCGAACACCAGCTCCTGCTTCTCCGGGGGGATACCGATGCCACTATCGAGAACCTCAAAGCGCAAGCTACACCTGCCCGGTTGCTGATTGGCTGCAGTACGCACCACTACGATCACTTCACCCTCATCGGTAAATTTAATCGCATTGGCGGCAAGGTTGATCAGAACCTGACGGAAGCGCAGAGGATCTCCCACTACCTCTGCCGGCAGGCTGTCATCAATATCGAGAATAAACTCCAGCCCCTTATGGTGGGCCGAAGGGGTGAGCATCAGCATCACTTCCTCGATCACCGTCAAAGGGACAAAGGGACGGTTCTGAATCGCCAGTTTTCCGACCTCAAGGCGGGAGAAGTCAAGGATGTCATCGATCAACTGGCGTAGTGACTGGGCGGCACTCTCCAGACTATCGACACAATCGAGCTGACGGCGGTTTTCACTATTGTCGCGTAGCAGTTGCAGCATGCCGATCATGCCACTCAGGGGTGTACGTATCTCATGACTCATGGTGGCAAGAAACCGTGACTTCGCCAGGCTGGCACTCTCGGCTCGCTGCTGCTCTACAACTAGCTCACTATTTCGTTGCTCCAGCTCCAGCATGGTGTTGCGCAGACACTCTGTCGCAGTCTCGATCTCCTGCTCCATATGCTGTCGCGAGTTGGCTAACGCCTCAATCATAACGTTAACGCCCTGCTGCAAGTCCAGCAGTTCACCACTAGCGCTCTCATCCACCTGCACACCAAAGTCGCCGTGACGAACCTGCTCTACCTTATGGCTGAGACTGGTCAACGGCTCAACCAGCTGCCGTTCCACGCGACGGCTCAACAAAACCGCAATCGCCACCACCACTAGCGCCAGCAACAGTGACCAGCGCAACATCGTCACACGTTTTTGTCCTATAAGGTGCGTCGAAAGTGTCAGCTCTATACGACCGATACCGGCGGCATTATCGATGGTATTACTGGTTTCAAAATCACTTACCGGCATTGCCTGCAGTACGACAGGGGCACAAAACAGCTGGTGGGTTTCATTGCCCCCGCATGTTCCACTCAGCGGCCTCTTACCCTCTGCGTTTTGCGTCAATGTAATCTCACCACGCGTGAAGATAATCTTGTTATCAAAATCGTATACCTTGAGTGCGACAATATCCCCCTGCAGCACTGACTCACTAATATGCTGTAACTGCTCAGTATTACCGGTGATAACCGCATACTCGGCCGCTGAGGCAAGGTAGCGCGAAATACTATCTCCACGCTCAATCAATGCCTCGTGCATCAGCTTATTATCCTGATAGGCAAAATACCCAAGAATCACCACCAGCATCGCCAGCGGTGGTATCAGGGTCAGCCACAACAGTTTGCGACGAATCGTGTAACGTTTCATTGCAACTGCTCCTGAAGGGTCTGTTCAAGGCTTGCCTCTGAGGGTAGAGATATTTTCAGGGCGCGTGCCAGCTGGTAGTTGACCGAGACAGCAAAGCTATCGGCATAGCCAGAGTCGGGCAACACACCCGTTTTAAAATATTTTTGCGTAACCTCCAACAACTGTTTTTCCAGTGCCGGTAGTGAAGAGTGCACTGCCATCAAGGCCCCGGCCTTGACCAGTGCCTGTGAATAGCCGACCAGAGGAATACCCTGTCGATAACTGCCCATGACCAGCGGCTTTACTGTACGCCGGTTCACCACTTCCGGGTCAGGTAACAACAACAGGGTATCCTCTGCCAGCAACTCAGCGCCAAACAGTTCGTCAATCGCACTCTCTCCGTCAACATTGAGAACCCGTAACTCTATACCGAGCTGCTCAGCGTGCTGCGTTATCTCATCGGCCAGCGGCTGTGATTCACGGCCAATCAATACGGTCATTTTGTTTCGCGACGGCAGTGCGCTCTTCACTAGTTGCAGTTGTCGGTTCACCGGCTGATCGAGGTAGATGGATGAATGAACAGAGGTATAGATCGCCTTCAAAGAGTCGAAGCTACGGCGCGTGATCAAGGTATTCACTGTTGGCACGTTGTATTCAGCAGCCTTGCGCGCTGCCGTTAGCCCCACGCTGACAAGCAGTGTCCTGCCGCCAGAGACATTCGACGGAATGGCCCCGTTGCCGATTCCCGCACGCATCACCTCCAGGTCAGGCAGCGCCTTTCGCAATAGCGCCTCACTCTCCTCCACATACTTGCGGTGATGTTCATTACGCTCATCAAAAATAAACCATAACGAGGCACTTGCTACTACCCTGAACGGCAATAGCAGTAGCATCATCAGGCTTAACGCAATATATTTATTCCCTGTCATCAATCGACATCCATTGCCTCAGTGCACAATCTCTAGAAATCCATTTGTAACGTTAGATATGCGTTTCTCTCAGATACTGTCTCATCCTCAAAGTCGTAATAAGAACCAAGTAAATTTTTCAATATAAGCTGCAACTTTGCATCATGCCCAGCCACCTTGAAACCCCGGGTTAAAGAGAGGTCTGCAATCCGCACCCCACCAGTAAGATCGCCTGCATAATAAAACATGGTCGATGCCGCATAATAATTAAGACTTGCCCAGAAACGCTCTGCGAGCCGCAGCGACAGCAGGGCATTCACCGTATGCACCGGGACGGCACCATCAACATCCACCCACTTATCCTCTGTTGGCGCAAGGTTTAACTCATCCAGCCGACGCCCCGTTGTACGTACGTGAGAATATGCTACCGACGTCAGTACATTGTCTGTTCTGGCCTTTAACTGCAGTTCAACCCCTTCATTGATGGTATGTCCCACATTCATCATCGTCCAGTGGTCATAGGGCCACGCATTATCTCGCACCGCATCAATTTCAGAGTCAATCTTCTCGCGGAATATTTTTATTTCATAACTACTATTTCTTCCCTCCGCGCCAAAGGCAAACTCTGTACTATCAATTCTCTCTGGCTGTATATCATCGGCATGGTCATAGGCATCGAAAACAAGGTTGCCACTCTCCGTTCGCACCTTAAAATCGGCATTGTCCTCAATTGCCGTTGGATTACGATAGGCGCGTCCACTACTAACGCGAAGATAGCCCCGCTCTCCAACCAGCCTGTTTATTGCCAGTCTTGGAGAGTGATAGGTACCAAACTGGTCACTGTGTTCCAGCATATCCCCAAGATTTATTACCCACCTCTGCGCCGGGTGCCACTCGATATTAATGAACGCACGGGCAAGGTTCTGCTGGTAGGTCTCACCGAGGTCGAAATAATCTGCTGCCGTTACCTCATCGACTCTGACCTCGCCCCCCCAGACCATGCGTAAAGAGTGCAGGGGACGAAACTGATGTGAGATCTCAAGGTTGTAGCGTTCTGCCTGCATAGAGGTATCGACATCCAGCGATTCTATTGGCAGGGGCACCGTCACAAACTGATCATCTACCTTATGTAAATTATGATAGAGCTGAACATTTATCTCACTCTCTGAATCAAGTAGGTGCTTCCACTGTACCTGCTGATAGTGTGTTACCACGTCACGGTCTCGCACCGGGTCGAGCAGGTCGTATGATGCGCCCACGCTACGCAGTCCCGCCGCACCACCAGCCTGCACCGTCCAGTAGTCGTTGATCCCCGCACGGTAATCCCCGCGAAAGCTAAGAGAGGAGGTCTCGGTATCATCATTCAACTCATAGAAGCTACCACCTGGAGAGGTGTAGTCATCAAAACCATCATCTGTCTGGTATCTGCCTGTGACTCTATAGGTAAAATCGCCTTTCCCCCCACCGTAACGCAGTACAGTATCCCTGTACTGATCATTATCAGAGCTTAGTCGGACGTGGGAACCCTGCTGCGCAGAGGAGTGATACGTAATAATATTAATCACACCGAGAAACGCATTGCTGCCATAGGTCACACCATTAGGGCCCCGGCTCACCTCAATGCGCTCAATATCGTCAATGGCAACAGGCAGGTCAGTCCACTCCGCCCCACCGGTACCCCAGGTATAGACGGAGCGTCCATCAATCAGCACCTGCATACGGCGTGAATACTGATTGGTATTTCCATGATAGGTCACAACAGTGCGTGGCCCATCCGGGCCATGGTAGTGTCCGACCTGAAATCCCGCGACCAGACGAAACAGGTCTGTCAGTTCTACCGCACCGGAAGCCTCGATCATCTCACGATCAATCAGCGTTACTGCCGTAGGCAGTTCTGCCATCGATTGCGGCAGACGGGTAACCGTCAGTACCACCGGTAGTTCTGACAGATAGTCCTCACCATCCAGCCCGAACTCATCCATGGCATCGACTGCTCCGGATAGCATCAGCACAGTGAGTGACACGGCTGCTTTCCACCCTGTTCCTGCAGTATTTTTTGTTCTACACTGACTGTTTGTCATTGTTGCTGTACCCGTCTTTATTTCCTAGCCAAACCAATCCCTGTTACCCTTTTGTTTTCATCAAGTCTCAACGATTAGCAGAAACGGGTCAATCCTCACTCACCGATATGTCTAAGTCAGAACAGAACAAGTGTTCACGCTGCACTAACTCCAAGTGCTGCACCTACGTTACCCAGCAAATCGACAACCCTCGTTCGATGAATGATTTTGATGTACTGCTGTGGCAACTCTCGCACCGCGACGTACAACTTTATAAAGATGAAGACGGCTGGTTCCTGATCATCAACACCCCCTGCTTACACCTGCAACCCGGCGGCGGCTGCGGCATCTACGAGGTACGCCCGCAGATCTGTCGTACCCATAGCAACGATTACTGCGAACTCGATGCACCGGCAGAAGAGGGGTTTGAGAAATTCTTCGACGGCTACGAGAGCCTGCTGAAATACTGCAAAAAACGGTTCAAGGGCTGGGAAAACAGGCGTAAGAAGATGTGAGAGCGGAAGAATTCCGGGTCGCGCCCGGGAAGATCAGCTCAAACCTCACACCCTAACGCCTCGGCATAATATCGAGAAAGCTCTCAATCGCCTCAAACTCTTCCACATCACGCCGGCCTTGTTGGGTATCAGGCTCATAAACGGCCTGTAACCAGCCGATTCCGTAGCGTTTGGCTGAACGCAGTACCGCCAGGCTGTCATCCACCAGCAAGGTGCGAGCCGGGTCGAAGGGCTGCTCCTGGCGCAGCCGCTCCCAGAATGCCTGCTCCTCCTTGGCCACACCGTAGTCGTGGGAGCAGATCAGCTGATCAAAGTGGCCACCCAGTTGGGTACGCTCCATCTTCAGCTTGAGACTCTTCATGTGAGCATTAGTTACCAGCAATACCCGCTTGTCGGCAGCGCGCACCGCATCAAGGAACTCGGTGACGTGGGGATGCACTGCGATGAGATGGTCCACCTCCTCTTTGAGCAGCGCAATATCCAGCCCCAGCTCACGGGTCCAGTAATCGAGGCAGTACCAGTCGATGGTCCCCTCAACCGATTTGGTACGCCGTGCGATCTCCGCCTGCGCCTCTTCCAGCGGTATCTGGTACATCTCTGAATAGCGTAGCGGCACATGCTGCTGCCAGAAATAGTTATCAAAATTAAGGTCGAGCAGGGTGCCGTCCATATCCAGAAACACCGTGTCGATCTGCTGCCAGTCAATCATTGATCATGTCCGTCTATCCCCCAAAGATGGCACTATTCTATTGCCAGTGTAGCCAGGCTGCCAGCTTCAGGGTGCCAACTCCCAACTCACAGGGTATTATTAGATGATGGGCCGTGACGGTCCGCAACCGGAATGGTCGATGCCGCCAAAGCCCCAAATCCTCAACAGCCAGACCCTTGCCAGGACCCGCCTGTTTCACATCGAGCAAATTGACCTGCGCTTTGCTAATGGGGTCGAGACTCAATACGAGCGGCTGCTCGGCTCACCTCAGGGGGCGGTGCTGATTGTGCCCATGCTCGATGATGACACCTTCCTGCTGGTGCGTGAGTATGCCGCCGGTATCGAGCGCTATGAGCTCTCACTTCCCAAAGGGCGTATCGAGGCGGGAGAAGAGCTCCTGGCCGCCGCCAACCGTGAGATTGCCGAAGAGGTAGGCTACGCGGCCAATGAGCTACACCATCTCACCTCACTCAGCCTGGCACCCGGCTACCTTGGTCACTTCACCCACGTGGTGCTCGCCCGGGATCTGTTTGAACAACAGGGCGAGGGGGACGAGCCCGAGCCATTGGAGGTGGTACCATGGCGCATGAGCGAACTACACACCCTGTTAAACCGCGACGACTGCACCGAGGCACGAAGCATCGCCGCCCTGTTTATGGCGCGGGAGTATATTAATCGTGGTTAATCCCAACTGTCCCGATCACCTCAGCTGCGACCCCTGCATACTGCTAACCCCGGCACTTGAGGTCGCCATTGATGCCGGCAAACGGATTCTTGAAGTATATGAGGCGGGATTTGAGGTGGAAGTAAAGAAAGACCTCACCCCGCTGACCGAAGCTGACCTGGCCGCCCACCAAATTATCGATAAGGGGCTGCGCGAACTCACCCCCAGCGTGCCAGTACTTACCGAGGAATCGACCGACGTCTGCTTTAGCGAACGCAGCCGCTGGAGTCGCTACTGGCTTGTCGACCCGCTGGACGGTACTCGTGAATTTATTGATCGTACCGGTGAGTTCACCATTAACATCGCCCTGATACAGGATCACAAGCCGGTGCTCGGCATCATCTACGCCCCGGTACTCGGTATTTACTACTATGCCTGCAAGGGGCAGGGGGCATTTAAACGCGAGGCCACCAATACCCCCTTGCCGATCCATGTTCGTCCCTGGAAGGGCGGCAAGGCTACTATTGCCTGTTCGCGAACCACCCACCGTGGAGGCCACATTAAAGACTACCTGGACAAGCTGGGGGAGCATGAGGTGATGATCATGGGCGGGGCACTCAAGTCCTGCCTGGTGGCCGAGGGTAAGGCCGACCTCTACCCCCGTCTCGGCCCGACCTCTGAATGGGATACCGCCGCCGCACAGTGCATCGTCGAGGAGGCGGGAGGCCATATCACCGACACCGCAATGCAGGTACTGCAGTACAACCGCAAAGAGGCACTGCTTAATCCACACTTTTTCGTCTTTGGGGAGAGCGACCAGGACTGGTCAGAGTTTCTTTGAGCAGAAGGCGGCGGTCTCAGGATTAGTGCTCATGCCCTAATTCATTGGGGCACTCGGGCGCTAAGGAGCGGATTTTACAAAAGTAAGTGGGGTGGCAGCGGGCTTTGATGCGCCGTATCAGGGCACCAGGGCCTTTTTGACGGGGGAGGCTTAGTCGCGGGCGTCGTAGACGGCCATCACCGCCTTCAACTCATCCAGCACCAGCTCGCGCTCTTTGCTGTCGAGGGTCTGCACCTGGGGAACGTCTGCACCAATCTCCATCGCCTCAATCGTGGCGCGTACCGCATCACAGCCGCACTGGCATAGAGCATCGACACACTGATTAACCTGTTTTGTGTCCATGGTAACGATAGAAAGGTTGGTGAAAAGAAATATGGTGGCCGGGGACGGAATCGAACCGCCGACACGAGGATTTTCAATCCTCTGCTCTACCGACTGAGCTACCCGGCCTTGAAGGGCGCTCATTTA
>JBFFJV010000019.1:0-15572 GCA_041555695.1 Thiohalomonadaceae bacterium
AATTTTCGAGACAGGAGTTGCGTAGGCAAATTTTGTTAAAAATTTTCCATCAGGTCCTAGCAGGTACATTCCAGCACTATGGTCGACGGAATAACGGTTGGGATCACTGCCCGGTTCATGATACTTCTCATAGCGAACTTTAAAATTGTCAGCCACGCGACGAATTACTGCGGGGGAGCCGGTAAGGCCGATGATTTTGGGGTGAAAAAAAGCGGTGTACCGGTCCAATACGGCGGGCGTGTCACGCTCCGGGTCAACCGTGATGAAGATCGGTTGCAGGCGCTCTGACAGGTCTCCCAGCCGTTTCATGATGACTGACATTTCTCCCAGTGTGGTGGGGCATATGTCCGGGCAGTATGTATAGCCAAAGGTAATGAGCTGATAACTGCCGGCGAAATCTTTATCGGTGATTGCCTGACCCCTGGTATCCATCAGCATATAGCGTGTGATGAGTGCACGTTCTGCTGGCGCGTCCACGGCCTCTGCTTTCACAGGCACTGCAACGGATAATAGCAACAGCAATGTAAAGGGCGAGAAGTGTTTCATCGCTACTTATTTCTGGCAGGAAATAGCGTACTCAGGCGTGTAGCAAGCTCTTCGACCTGAAGGGCGATTACCGGTGCATCGGCACAGGCTTGCTGTTCACGGCTCCGTTCCAGAAATGACTCCTGCGTGGCAAGTTCAAAGGTCGCGCCGTATTGGCGTGATTTCGGCGCATGATTAATCATCACTGCCTTAATACGGCTGATATTGGAGCTTTGCGAGCAGGCCAGGGCCTTGCCATTGAGCTCCCCTAGTGACTTCACCTCTTCCAGCCCCTCTGTTGCTGCATGTGCGGTAGTGATAAAAGCACATAGACCTAGTAGAACGAATAACTGCCTCATAACATTCTCCATACTCGACAAGTGTTAAATCCGGGGGGGCCTCCGGCGCGCCGGATAACTGTGTGCGAAGAGCGTAACCCAAATTTCAGGATAATTGCAGTATAAATGTACTGAAACAAAAAATGGATATTACCCCTGTATCCTTTGTGAGTATAGAGAGAGGGTATCCCTGTGTATTTACTAAGCGCTGTTCATGTGGTGACGACTCCCTGTGTGGATTGAGTGGGCCGCAACGCGTTTGTTGGCAAAAACTGATAAAGCTAAGCGCGATCGCATGGAGGGTGAGCGGGAGCTCATTGATATTGAGTAAATCACTTATCCCGTTTGGATACTTCTGCACACACCATTTAACGGTGATATAGGTGAATGGCGACATGTTATGTTGAGATGATTATGCCGTTTACCAGCGGGTCCGTGGGGGGGTGTTGGCAAGCGAGTGCCTAGATAGTTATACGTTTTGGAGATGAGATTTTATGCACATAACAAGCTGCTGCTCGGGTTGAGTGTTGCATCGTCTGGTTGAGCAAGGGGCAGCGCGGTGATCGAATAAGGGAGGCCCCTTATAGATAAAATTTGGAGCGGGAAACGAGATTCGAACTCGCGACCCCTACCTTGGCAAGGTCGTGCTCTACCAGCTGAGCTATTCCCGCATTAAGGCGCGCAATTTTACAGTTCTATATATCTCTGTCAATAGATAAATGTAAATGTTTGATATTGGGTTTCAATGTTGTATGTGTGATGCAAAGACTGAAACTAAATATGCAAACAACCGGGTAAATCAGGCCATTTAATACTGTTGTTGAGACTGTTCTGTACTGAAGGTGTCCCTTTTGCAGTGCAAAAAATTATGGAGGGCATGATGAGCCCATCGTGCTTTGCTGTCGCACGGCTGCTGACTCTGGTGTTGATATTTAAGAGGGGGCTCTCACGCCAGTAGACGCAATAGCGAGAGAAACCCTGATAGAGTGTCGGCCCCTATAGCGCCGCTGTTACCAGAAGCGGGTACGCCCGGTATCGAGGTGGATAAAGTTCGATTTTTCATAGTAGCCGACTCCCCCTGCCTTCTGGTTCAGGGCTACCTGGCGCAGGTGCTTGAGTTCCACTCCGGGCAGGCGGATATCGATCGCCCGTCCCTGCATGTGCAGGCTGCGTTTGGCTACGCCGCCGTTGCTGGCTCGTTGCAGTTTGGCATTACTTACCGGAGAGCGGTAGCCGGAGATCACCTGGTAGGTGCCGTTATGACCAAGCTGTTGCTGCAGGCTGTGCAGGCGGTCGAGAAGTTTGTAGTCGATGGCGCTGACATCACCGCTACGGTGGTCGCGCAATAGCTGGTTGACCGCTGCAAGCTCATCTTTAAGGTAGACGCCATCGGCCCAGTAGGTGGTGGTGAGGCGCTCGCCGGTATGCAGGTTATAAAGACTCAGGCGTCGCTCTCCGCTCTGCAGTACTTTGGCCATTGCCGCCGGGGCGACGAGGGTAGCCCCGGCAACGGCGATACCTTGAAGAAAAGTTCGGCGTGTAATCACTGTTTAAACTCCCACTAAATCAGTTGGTTACAAATAAGACAATTCAAACTCAGTCGAGTTCCCCATCCGGTAGTTCGATTAACAGCATTTCATCTTCACCGTAGAGATCCTTGCGGAAGTGGACCGCTCCATCATCACCGACCCAGGCGGTGAGGTAGAGCAGGTAGACCGGTACCGGCTGGCTCACCTTTACCTCGCGGGTCTTTGTGCTGGAAACCGCCGACAGGAGTGCCTCATCATTCCAGAGTGATGCAGGCTCATTGGCGAGGAGGTAGGAGGCCAGCTGGATTGGGGACTTCACGCGGATGCAGCCGTGGCTGAAGGCGCGTTCCGGCTGATTGAAGAGCTGCTGTGCCGGGGTGTCGTGCAGGTAGACACGAAAGTTGTTGGTAAAGAGGAACTTAAGCTTTCCCAGCGGGTTTTTGGAGCCGGGATCCTGGCGCAGCATATAGGGGAAGTTGCCCCAGTGCAGCTGTGACCAGTTAATGCTCTCGGGGGGGAGCTCTTCGCCACCGCTCCAGTCACTAAAGACCCGGATACCCCTTGAGGCGAGGTAGTCGGGATCGCGTTGCTGTTTGGGGACGACCTCCTCCAGGGCGATCCTCCTGGGAATGCTCCAGTAAGGGTTGAAGACGATGGTGTGGAGTTTCCCGCTGATCTGCGGGGTCGGGTTCTCCAGGGTGCCGATGATGGCCTCCATACTGAGTCGTCGCTCACCGTGGTCATAGGCGCTCAGCTGATAGGCGGAGACATTGACGATGATATGGCGGTGGCCGAGTTGATCGGGAAGCCAGCGCCAGCGCTCCATGTTCAGGCGGATCTGGCTGATGCGCCGGCTTAGCGGTAGATTGAGTTCGGCGAGAGTCAGCGGGCCGACAACTCCGTCCCGCACCAGGCCGTGACGCAACTGGAATCGTTCTACGGCATAGCGCAGGGCCGGATCGTAGAGTAATGGATTCCTGACCGGGGCAAACTGCAGCTCACCCTCAAGCTGCAGCCGCTGGCGCAGCAGGGGGACGCGCGGGTCTTCTATGCCGACGCGTAGCTTCTTCCCCGCCGGCACACTCGGCCAGCCACCGGCAGTCTCCATTTGGCGGTAGCGGGCCAGGGCCTCGCGCAGGCGCTGGTAGGCGGGGTGGTTTGGCGGCAGGCTCTGGAGTGCGAGCGCAAAATCGTCGCTGGCCAACAGTGCCTGCAACAGGGCGACGCTGTCGGGCTCATCCACTGCGATGTACCAAAGCTGCCCACTCCACATCGGCTCTCGTTGCCCCGAAAGCAGTTCCCGGCTGTAATCGAAAAAGGTGCTGGTTAGTAATAATTCAAATGAGATTTGTGCCCCGGGACTTTGACTGCGCGACAATTGAGCAAGCAGCGGGAGCGGATAGACAGATGGCTCCAGGCCTTCGTCTCTGGCCTGCTGCAGCGTGGTCAGCAGGATATTGGCGCGTGCGTTGGTGCCGTATGCGTCGACCCACACCGGCTGGTAGTCGCGTGCGCTATAAAAGGATGTCAGCTGCGGCCAGAGGAGTTGCGATGCGTGATGTCCGGCACGCTGCTCCAGCTGGCTACGCAGCTCCACGACGAGGGGGGCCTCCTCCGCCAACGGCACCAGCGACTCTGCCTGGGGCTCTTGTGCGTGGAGCGCAGTACCCCACCACAACCCGATCAGACCGGCGAGGGTAACACGTAGAGTGAGAGCTAAGTTGCGACGCTGCATTGAGTCCTGGATTCCTGTTGAGTGCCTGATGGCTGGTAAAGCATGGCAAAAAGTTGATGGGTCAGCACTAAAGCGTATGCGTTTGTTCAGCAGAATCATGCTCTCAATAAGATGACGCTCATAGCATGGTGCCCGCTGGAATAAGAAGCAAAGGTATTCTCTAATCTGGGGCTCGGGCAGTGTTTCCGTTAATATTAGAAAGCAATGCACAATGCCCCATACCTCCCTTCTATTGTAGGCGAGATACCTCGGTTTTAACTGCAGCGGCTGCAACTGACGAGAATAAGGACCACCCCGGAGTGTACCAATGTCAGGAAACGATGAGAGGGGTGGGCGTTTTCCGGATTCAGGTAGTTCGTATGAAAAAGAACCCGTTGATGTTTGATTGAGAGTCGAGCCCGATGAATAAATCTTTATTGCTTAAACATATTTTGCAGCAACTTGAGGTGCTGCATCAGGGGGCGATTAACGCTGCGATGCAGGCTTACAACACGGCGACCCATGAGGAGAATGTGGCTGAGAATAAATATGACACATTGGGGCTGGAAGCGGCGTACCTTGCGCAGGGGCAGGCGCATCGCGTAGCCGAGTGTGAGGCCGACCTGGCCGAGTATAAAAAACTGTCGGCTACGACGTTCTCGTCGCAGACGCCTATTGATATCGGGGCGTTGGTCTGTCTGGAAGACGACGCAGGGAGGGCGCAATACCTTTTTATCGGTCCGGCAGCGGGGGGCTTGAAGCTGTCATTTGAACAGAATGAGATCATGGTTATTACCCCCTCAGCGCCATTAGGGGCGGCCCTGCGGGGGCACCTTGTTGGCGATGAGATTCATATGAGACTTGGCGGCAACGATAAATATTACGAAGTGATTGCCGTCTATTAAAAAAAAGGACAGTCGTCGCCAATCCGCATAGGCAATAATTCGCTCTTATAGGACGAAACACCAGATAAGTAGAATTGATAGGCGGGATCCAGAGCTATCTCATAGCTTAGATATCATTAAAGTAAATGATGAATGAACTCATCAAATAAAATCAGATCGTGCCCGTTGTCGATGCGACAAATCAATGTCACGTTAAGATGGCAATTCCCGATGGATATACTATGGTTTAGGCGGCGAAGTCGTTATCTAGCCGCGATCCGGTGAAATAACCCTATCATCTATCCATTAACTCCAACCTTCAGGAGGATGTCATGGCACGCTATTACATTGACTGTAGAGACTACCCCAGTGATATCGGCTGCACGGTTGCCCTTTCTGCCGACAATGAGGAAGAGCTCCTCAATGCAGTGATCCAGCACGGGACTAAGGTACATGGTTACGAGGATACACCCGAGTTCAGGGAGGAAATAGTGAAGTCGTTTAAGCAGGGCTCTCCCCCCGCCTAGGAACAGAACAGGCAGGAGACCGGGGGTAGAAAAAGTTTTTTCACTAGTGAGAGAGCTATGTTCTGGCCCCGGTTTTGCATTCCCGGAACCACAAGTCCGGATCAGAGAGCAGCATTGTCCAATAGCAGAAATAGAGCTGTTTTACGCTAGCGGCATTTGCCTGCGGAAAAGCATCGTCGACGATATTGTCTGTTCACTACCTCATTATCTCTGAGCGGACTATTCACTATGACGTTATTAATTATGCAGAAAAGAGCACTAAGTGTCGTGCCGAACAGACAGGGGAGAGAGGCACGAGGTTAACAGCCCGGTATTAATCTTGTGTGGAGGCTGAATGATGAGTGATGCACGCAACCATGCTCGCTACAATATTATCACTTTACTCTGCCTGCTAGTCTTGTTCGCTACCACCACACCACTGAGCTATGCTACTCATGCGGAAGCAATGGTTCGCGAGATCGACCCCGTCGTTGTTAGTGGAAATAAACTAAGCGGCTTAATGGGACGTACTATCGATAACATCCGCGTATTCTCATTTCGTGGTGCTAAGGCCGCCATGATCCCATTCCAGATAGATCAAAAGGACTCCAGTGGTAACTGGATGTGGGATAGCTCAATGTCAGCGGTCGCTAAGGAGCGTGATGATGCTGCAAAAAAGGCTCGGCTTAACGCTAATGATGAACTGGTGTTCATGCTTTTCGATGCCGGTGATAAGACTACCGACAGTCATGGTGCGATAGCTGCAGAGAGAGTGGTTGAAATTGAAATTATAGATCCGGTTAACCACACAAGCCATTGGGCTTATGCGGCATATTACAAGTCAGACCCGCCACCCTTAGTAAGCACACGTTATATGCGCTACAGAGCTAAGGACCAAACCGTGATCTCACCCGTTTATGAGTTTTCCTATTCTATTGAAAATATTGCCGTGATGAATAATCTTATTCTAAACGGCAGATCCATCATGGATAGAACAAAGGTTCGGGGGAGGTTGGATTGGAATGTGCTGTTTTTCAATGGAACCGTAGAATTTAATGAAGATGCCATCGAGGGTTATATGGAGGGCTATATTGACGGCCCCGTGCGCACCGTAACCCGAACCGTCGATCACCTCAGGCTCGATAGCGGTATCAACACTCCAGAGGTGAATAGTGATCATCTCTATTACAAACACCACTCAGAAATACCGCTGCTTCTATCCAAGGTGTATCCGGTGAACCAAGTATCAATGCTGGCAACAACAGACTACCGCAACGAACCCTTTGACGCTGTGTACATCGATGGCGTCGATACACCGATTGAAATCAAAACTACCCCATCAGATGACAACCTGTTGGCCGATTATAACGATGCAACATGGATGGCCCTGGATGGTCGTTACGGCTCTATACTCAGCGTGGTCATTCAGCCGGAAACGCTGAATGCTTATCTGTCAGTCAGCCCGTATTTATTTCAGGACAAAAACACAAGCAAGCCACCAGAGACCTATCGTGGCTCATCCCCCGAAGCGGGCTATCGTTTTCGTATACTCCCTGGGGCACCCGGTGGTGACTATGTTTTAACTATCGCCTACTTATTATCCACTTCACCATTTCAGCGTGGAGACGAAAGGAAATTGTTGGCGATGATTAACAACCCGCTGGTTGTAAAGGCCACCTTGATTGCAGATAAGGGCGGGTTTAATAACCAAAATCTGTGACAACAAAAACAAGTAGGATCACGGTGCGAGACGCTTCTTGATGCGACTCAGAGCGATCGGTGTAATGCCGAGATAGCGTGCAATATCTATCTGTGTCAGGCGCTCTGTTAGCTCCGGGTTGGCGCTCATAAACTCACGGTATGCCTCTTCTGCACTGAGGCACAGTAGCTGGTATTCGCGCAGCTCCTTCCTCACCCCCAGCCACTGTGTGAACTGGAAGATCGCCCTTGCCATTTGTAGATCAGAAAAACAGACCTCCTCGAATCGATCGTAAGGGATACGGACGATGGTGGTATCTTCCAGACAGAGGGCAGAAAAGGGGCTTGGCATCTCCAGTGCCTGCGAGCTTCTCGAGCCGAGAAGTCCCTGATCTGCAATGAAAGACTTGATCCACTCCTTCCCTTCCAGGGTGTTGAAGTAAAGCTTGACCAGGCCGCTGCGCATGCAAAACAGCTCCCGACAGATCTCTCCCTGCATGAAGATATGTTCACCCCTGGTGAAACGCATCTCCTTGCCGAGGCCCTGCAGTTGTGGGTGACTGAGGATCTGCGTCAATAATTGATCAAACTGAAATTCTTTCATCTCAATTAACCTGGGTTAATGCCCCTCCCTGTGTGAGCACATTATGATAGGTACAACTAAATCGCAACGGGAGTGTATGTGATGCTTTCTAATCCAGCGACGGTACTCATCACCGGTGGCACCTCCGGGATTGGTCTCGCTCTGACAAGACAGCTGTACCGTGAGGGGCATACCGTTATTGTCGCGGCGCGTGATAAAGCAAAGCTATCTCGGCTACTGGATGAGCATAAGGGTATATTCGGCTATCAATGCGATCTTGCTTCAAGGCAACAGGTTGAATCCCTTACGGATAAACTTACTGAAAGTCATCCACAGCTCAGTGTGGTGATTAACAATGCCGGCATTCAATACACCCCCACGTTTCTTGACGATGATTTCAGCTATGACTCCATTGAGCAGGAGACGACAATAAATTTTCTGGCCCCGGTGTGGCTGACATCGCTCCTGCTGCCGCAGTTGCTCACTCAGCAGCAGGCGGCAGTGGTTAATATCTCATCCGGCCTGGCGCTGGCTCCGAAAACCAACTCCGCTATCTACTGTGCCAGTAAGGCGGCAATTCACAGTTTTTCGCAAAGCATTCGCTACCAGCTTGAAGGGACTCCCGTTCACTCCATTGAGGCGATCATGCCGCTGGTGAATACCCCGATGACGCATGGGCGTGGTAGCGGAAAACTGACCCCTGAGTACGCCGCTCGAAAGATTATCAGGGGAGTGAAGGACATGAGGCCAGAGATCTATATTGGTAAAGCCAGGTTGCTGCCCTGGTTGATGCGGCTCTCGCCGTCTCTGGTACAACGCATCTTGAAGCGGTACTAGCCATGGTGTGCCGTACAACATTAATGGTTGTAATCGCATTGACGATGAGCGTGGAGAGCCATGCGATGGAGTGGAGTGAACTCAGACTCACGGTGGATGGGATTGATCATTTGCGCGGTGGTGAGATGGCGGTCTATGTTTTTTTCAAGGAGGGCTTTCCTGTAAAACATGAGCAGGCGCTAAGACATTATCGCTTTGAGGTTTCACAGTTCAGTCATACTCTGCTCATTGAGGTTCCAGATGCCCTGTTTGCGCTCAAGGTTCACCATGATGAGGGCGGTTCAGGTAGCGTGACCAAGGATTGGACCGGATCCATTCCAGCAGAAGGGCTTGGCTTCTCTTCCGGTGCCCGACTTGGCTTCGGGGCGCCCTCCTTCAAGGATGCGCTGATGAGCAAACCGGAAAGCAGTGAGACAAAGCTTGAGGTAATCTACCCGTGAAGGAGCTGATTAAAGTGATGCTGCTGCTTGCCCTGCTGTTTGCCGCAACCTTCCTGCTTCTCAAATTTACGGGTGTGCTGACTCTGGATGAGATCAGGGAACTAGTTGGTGCGGCACAGCGAACCGCTCCCATCTATCTTGCCCTGATCGTCATTCTGCTGCTGTTTGCCGATCTGTTTGTCGCCATACCGACGATGACGATAGCGATGATGGCAGGTTATTTTCTGGGCTGGCCGCTGGGTGCCGCCGCCGTTATTAGCGGTTTCTTTGTCGCGGGCACTACGGGTTACGCTATTAGCCGTCGATATGGCACCGGCTTGCTTCATCGGATCTATCAAGATAAGGACAAACTGGATGAGATTCACGACGCCTTTTCAAAGCTTGGCCCGTGGGTGTTGATCAGTTGCAGGGCTATGCCGATCCTTCCTGAGGTGAGCTGTTGTATGGCCGGTGCAACCCGTATGCCCTTCTATAAGTTTCTCACCATGTATGCTTTGGGTACGATTCCCTATGCTCTGATCACGACCTACGCCGGTTCTGTCAGCTCTGCGGATGAACCGATGCCGGCGATTATCACTGCCAGCACACTCTCCCTGCTACTCTGGAGCTTCTGGTACCTTATTGGGCGTCAACGAGGAAAAAGGTGACAACTAAAAGGGGTAGCCCGCTTTTTTATAAGTTTTAAAATGGGTGCCATATGCAGAAGCCCGGTTTATCTTCGCTTTGTGGGCTTATGTCAGGGGTTGTACTGGATAAGTAATAACGGGCTCAGCCAGGAGGTCTATAATCTATTGCGGTTCAAGGGTTGATGTGAATCATGTACCTGTGGCCATCAGCTGTAGGAGAATAGGCGCAGCGCTACCACCCCCATTTATTGTGAGATTGAGAAAACATGTTCAAGCTGATGCAACGCCTGATGACAGCCACTACCCTCCTGATCGGGTTGAGCGGCTGTTACCCCGAGTCACTGCTTACTGCGGAGACGAAGGTTAACCTTCCTGTCGCAAAGAAGTACCAGGTGATCTGGGACCGATTGCCAAAGAGATCGCCCGAGAATCTGTTGGGAACACTTTTTCATATCACTCCACGTCAGGATGGAGGCTACAGCCTGAAGTATAAATATCGGCGTAAGAATGAGCATAAAATCGTCGATACTATGAAGGTGGGTGATAGCTTTTACATCCAGCTTCAAGACGGGGATGCCTTTGAGTTGATGCGCTTGGAGTTTCATGGGGATGAGGTGGTGCTCTACAGTGAGATCGCAGGCTGCGCGATAAAAAATGGTGACGATAAATACCCGGATAACAACATGCTCCGCCTGGACAGCCGAAATTGTATACCGGCACTGGGTGTGTCACCCACGGAGATGGAGGTGACGGATGGCGTTGGACGAATTCACTTGCTTGGAGGGGCTGCGCAAGCGATTGAGTTTCTGCAGCGCTACGGAAGTAAGATGTATGCTGAAAGGAAGTATCGCTTGAAGGTGCAATAAGGGAAAATAGAGGCTTCACGAAAATCAGATTATTTGAATACAGATATATGAATGACTTCCGGTTCAGAGCTCGCCAATAGTGTCAGGCTTGATTGATATAGGACGCTGAGCCTGTAAGATAGTGCGCCAGGGAGGGAAGTTATTTTCTAACTCCATTTCTACTTTGTTCTGTGTGGGTATCACTGTACTACTCTTCAGGACCATTTCTCCGGCAAACCGTTGAGCTACCTGTGAAACAAAACTTCAATCACAAACATTTTCAGACCGTGCGTTGGTCTATCTTCACCATTCTGGTGGTTTCATATATATCGGTATTTTTCCATCGCATGGCCCCGGCGGTGGTATCAGCTGACCTGATGGTCAGCTTCAACACCAGCGCCGCCGCGCTCGGTTCACTGGCAGCGATGTACTACTACATCTACACCGTGATGCAGTTACCGGCCGGGGTGCTGGCTGATACGCTGGGGAACCGTGTTTCAATTACCCTGGGCAATATTGTTGCCGGTGCCGGTTCGATCACTTTTGGGCTGGCCGAGACACTGGCTGGCGCCTCGGTAGGACGCTTTCTGGTCGGCCTCGGGGTGTCGGTGATCTTTGTCGGCCTGATGAAGAGCAATACCGTCTGGTTCCGTGAACGGATTTACGGCATTGTCTCCGGCATGACCTTGCTGATCGGCAACCTCGGTTCGGTATTGGCGGCCGGTCCGCTGGCCTACCTGCTACAGTTCTGGTCATGGCGTGAGATCTTTGTTGCCATCGGTCTGTTCTCGCTGTTTCTTGCACTATTGTCATCACTGTTTGTGCGTAATCGCCCTGAGGAGGCCGGCTTCCCCTCGCTACGTGAGATGGCGGGTGAAACTGCCCATGCGCAGCGACAACAGCACTGGCTGCATGATATGCGGGATGTCTGGCGCAATCGTCTGATCTGGCCGGGTTTCTGGTTTAATTTTGGCATGGCCGGCGGGCTGTTCTCCTTCGCCGGCTTATGGGCGATCCCGCTGCTGCGTGACCTGCATGGCCTGAGTACTGCCGAGGCCTCCACCTATACCACGTTAACGCTCTTCAGTATGGCCGTCAGTACCTTTGCTCTGGGCTGGCTCTCCGATACCCTTGGGCAGCGTAAACCGGTGGCCGTGATCAGTGCCTTTCTCTACCTGCTCTCCTGTCTGATAATGACCTGCCTTCCGTGGCAGCCGGGCGGTGTGGCAATGCTGCTCTTTGTGTTACTCGGTGCCACTGGCGGCGGTTTTGTCATGACCTATGCCTGTGCCAAGGAGGTGGCGGCACCGGCGCTCTCCGGGATGGCGATTAGCGTGGTCAATACCGGACTATTTCTGGGGGCGGCGATCATGCAGCCACTCTTTGGCTGGTTGCTTGACCTTAGCTGGCGCGGAGAGACGCTTGCCGGGGTCAATATCTACAGTGCCGCGGGTTACCGTAGCGCAATGTTGCTGATGGTGGGGTTTGCCGTGATCGCATTGATCGCCTCACTACGCATGCGAGAGACCGGGGCGAGGAATATCTCCCACGAGCTGTAGCAAGCGCACGATTGGCAAGCTGACAATCATCGCTGAATAAGCTGTTCTCTTTCTGTTCTCTGTTGTGTTAGCATGGAGAACACTTGGAGAACAGATGAGGATCTGATGAAACTGACCCGCCGCCAACAGGAGATCTACGACTACCTGCAGAACAATGCCTCGCATTTCGCCCATCCCCCCACTTATGATGAGTTGTGCCAGCAGCTGGGCCTCAGTTCACGCGGTTCGCTGCACAAGCACATTCAGGCGCTGATCGAGAGCGGATTCGTTGCGCCGATGGAAGGGCGTCAGGGGATCCGGCTGGTCGAGTGGGAACAGGCCGAGACGGGGATCCCGCACCTGGGCAGCATCGCTGCCGGTCGTCCCATTGAGGCGGTAGCACAACCGGAGTTTCTGCCGGTGCCGGACTTCCTGCTCAGTCAGCGCCCCTGTTATGTGTTGACAGTAAAGGGGGAGTCGATGGTCGATGCGGGGATCATGGATGGTGATCTGGTGGTGATCGAAAAGCGTGATAGTGCACGCAACGGCGAGATTGTGGTTGCCCTGATCAATGGTGAAGAGGCGACCCTGAAGCGGTTGCAGAACAATAATGATGGCAGCGTGACACTGATCCCCGAGAATAGCACCATGGAGCAGATGGTCTATCCGGCAGAGCAGGTACAGGTACAGGGTATTCTCGTCAGTTTACTTCGACGTTACTAATTCGCCTGTTGTAAGAACTGGCAAATATTTTATAAGTGTGTGATCCCATAAACAGGAAAAGAGGACATGAACAATGGCTGTAATTGCAATGTGGAAGTGCGACCGGGACGGTGCGATGTTTGATGATAAAAAGGCAGCGGATGCTCACGACAAGATGCTTGAGCTGGGAGAGGTATTCACCCGTCTTCTGGAACAGGTTATTCCCGGTGTTGATGAGAGCAAGGCGGAAGAGTTTGGTCTGATCCTGGCGCGTCACAAAGAGCAGGTGGTACTCGCCTGTAAGGGGAAGGTGGAGGCGATGGAGGAGGTGATTTCCGGCCCCGATAATGTCACCCGGCTGGAGGCAGCTGAGTAGGAGGGTACGTCGTTAGAGTAGTGACGCCGTTTGCTGCACTCTAAGGCAGCATAAAAAAAGGCTGTAGCGACGCTACAGCCTTTTTTATTTGCAGCCCCGTAGGATACGCTCACGGGGAGTGGCTGTGGCGTTAGTTAGTTGCCCGGTTCTCAATTAGCTCCTTCACCACCGCCGGGTCGGCCAGGGTGGAGGTATCACCAATCGAGTCCTGCTCGTTGGCGGCGATCTTGCGCAGGATGCGGCGCATGATCTTACCCGAGCGGGTCTTCGGTAGTCCCGGTGCCCACTGAATCACATCGGGTGAGGCGATGGGGCCGATCTCCTTGCGTACCTGCTGCACCAGCTCCTTGCGCAACAGCTCGGTCGGCTCGACACCCTTCACCAGCGTGACAAAGGCGTAGATCCCCTCGCCTTTAATCTCATGGGGGAAGCCGACTACCGCGGCCTCGGCAACTGCATCATGCAGTACCAGGGCAGACTCCACCTCGGCGGTGCCCATACGGTGACCGGAGACGTTGAGCACATCGTCCATTCGCCCGGTGATCCAGTAGTAACCATCGGCATCACGGCGTGCGCCATCACCGGAAAAATATTTACCCTTATAGTCACTAAAGTAGGTCGTGATAAAGCGCTCATGATCGCCGTAAACCGTGCGCATCTGTCCCGGCCAGGGTGCCAGCATGACCAGGGCCCCCTCGGCCTCGCCCTCAAGGATCTCACCACTCTGCGCATCGACGATGGCCGGCTGCACACCAAAGAAGGGGCGGGTGGCGGAACCGGGTTTAAGTGCAGTGGCACCGGGTAGCGGCGTCAGCAGGTGACCACCAGTCTCGGTCTGCCACCAGGTGTCGACGATGGGACAACGCTCATCCCCTACCACCTTGTGGTACCACTCCCACGCCTCGGGGTTGATCGGCTCACCGACGGTACCGAGTAGACGCAGACTTTTGCGTGAGAATTTTTTTACCGGCTCATCGCCTTCACGCATTAACGCCCGAATTGCGGTGGGAGCAGTATAGAAGACCGAGACCTGATGCTTGTCGACCACCTGCCAGAAACGCGAGGCGTCGGGGTAGGTGGGTATGCCCTCGAAGGAGAGGGTGGTTGCGCCGATGGCCAGCGGTCCGTAGACCAGATAGGAGTGCCCGGTGACCCAGCCGACATCAGCGGTGCACCAGTAGATGTCCCCCTCATGCAGGTCGAAGGTGTACCGGGTGGTCATCGCCGCGTAAAGAAGGTAACCGCCGGTGGTGTGCAGTACACCTTTCGGTTTGCCGGTTGAGCCTGAGGTGTAGAGGATGAACAGCGGATCTTCGGCGTCCATCTCCTCGCAGGGGCATTCCGCCGACATCTCCGCCATCGCCTCGTGATACCAGATATCGCGCCCCTCATGCCATTCAACATCACCACCGGTACGCTTTACGGTAACCACTGTGTGGACATTGGGGCACTGCTCCAACGCCTTATCGGTGTTGGCCTTGAGCGGCACCGGGCGTCCACCACGCAGCCCCTCATCGGCGGTGATCACCACCTGGCAGTCAGAATCCAGAATACGATCCTTAAGCGATTCGGGGGAGAAGCCACCGAACACTACCGAATGCACCGCACCGATGCGAGCGCAGGCGAGCATGGCGTAGGCCGCCTCGGGGATCATCGGCATGTAGATACAGACCCGGTCACCTTTTTTTACCCCACGGCTCTTCAGCAGGTTGCCAAACTTGGAGACCGCCTCGTGTAACGCTTTGTAGGTAATTTTTTTATCATCGTTCGGGTCATCCCCCTCCCAGATGATCGCGGTCTGCCCGCCACGACTCTCCAGGTGACGATCAATACAGTTGTAGGCGACGTTAAGTTTGCCACCTTCGAACCATTTGATTTGTACATCCCCCTCGTAGCTCCAGTTCAGTACGCTGTCCCAGGGCTTGAACCAGTCGAGCTCCGCCTCGGCCTGCTCGGCCCAGAAGCCTTCGGGATCATCAACCGAGCGCTGGTACATTTCGTTGTAACGTACCTCATCGATGTGAGCGTTGGCGGCGAAGTCGGCGGGGACGGGGTAGGTTTTTACGTCAGACATAATGGGGTTCCACTGGGTTCTAAATATTTAGGCGTATGTCATGGCGAGCGCTAGCGAAGCAATCTCGGTTATGTCGTTGAGCGGAACACCGTGCAGGGTTGCAGTGCTGCCACTCGCAATGACAAATTTCTTACTGCGGCTAAATCGCCAGGTACTGGTGACGCAGCTCCTCGTTATCGAGCACCTCCTGCGCGGAGCCATCAAATACCACATGCCCGGTATCAAGGATGATGGCGCGGTCCGCCAGGCGCAGTGCGGCGATAGCGTTCTGCTCGACGATGATAGTGGTGATGCCGAGCTTTTTGATGCTGATGAGGATCTTCTCGATCTCCTGCACGATAACCGGGGCAAGACCCT
>JBFFJV010000020.1:0-14937 GCA_041555695.1 Thiohalomonadaceae bacterium
ACTTCCGCGGCACATATTTTGTGCAAAGTTGCACAAAATACGCGCCGCTCCAGCGGTCGGCTTAGTTTGGCGTTAGAAGCTAAAGGAGTTAAAGGTGTCACTTGAAGTTGTCATAACGTTATCTTCCGCACTTGCGGCTTCATTTATAGCCGGAGTGATAAAGGGGTTCTTTGAAAACAAGACAAAAAAAGAAGAGACACTCGAGGATCGCATAAACAAGTTGACCGCCGCACTAAAGGAGTCCAGTCACCTCGTTTCAGAGGTTGAGAGTGAGATACAAACACGGCAAAAATTGGTCCAAGAGCTGCAAAAGGACGCTGAGAAATATGAAAAGCTAATCTCTCTCAACCAAGAGCAAGTTGATGCTGTAGCGCAGTTACTACAAGGGGAGCTTAGAAAGGAAGGAAATGCATCATTCTGGAAAGGTGTTGCTGTTAACTCCGTATTTTTTGTTATGGGTGCCGCTCTATCATGGTATTTGGCAACAAGCTTCTAACAACCAGTTCAAGTGTAGCGCGGTGATTGAGATGCGACACGCAGGTGACCGATTTGCGACGGCTGTTTTTGCTGTTTCAAACTAATTGGTATGGAGGGGGGCGTACTGAAACCAAAAGATACCATATTTTGTCTCTTTTGGTATGAGTTTGAGGTCACTTAAGTAGGGTCGTATCTACTGCGCTTCTTATCACCTTGGCGCTTCATATAGTACCGATACGCGGATTCACCGGGCAATTCTTCACTTGATTCTTCTACCAGGAGCCGATGCGCCTCCTTAATGGATGGTGGATCTGTGTCTGCATATAAAGCCAGGAATCGCTGGTATGACTCATCGGTGATGGATGTTTTCCGTGGCACGTAACCAGGTTCTAACGCTTCAAGCCATTCCTCTTCTGGTAGTTTTTCTATTTTCCTATACCAGCGATACATAGTGGGTTTACTTGCCCCCACTTCCTTTCCAGCAATCTCCCATGCTACTCCAGGGCTGGTGCCAGCTCGAATGTACTCCAGCCCACGTTTGAGGGCCTGAATTCGTATCTCTGGCTTTAGAGTTGTTGCTCCCTTACCTTTGTTCATTTGCACGCCCTCAGGGTTGGCGCGACATCCTCCAGATCATCCACGGTGGCATCTACGCGGTCAGCGATCATATTAAGGAAGGCATTGAGGTCTGTCGGGGTGAGGAAGGCGAAAGTATTATTATCGGCTTGACCATTGCCAAGGGAGGCGTCTGCGAAGGCCCTGAGTGACTGGGTGGCTTGCCGTGCTTTAGCTAACTGCTGTTGGTAGTTATTCATGGTGTTGCTCCTGAGAGTTTAGTAGTAGTTGCCACTTAGTAATGGCGGGACTCAACTACCGCTCTCAGGCGGCGTGGGGTATTTCCCTTACGGGTCTTGTATTTCCCCCTCTCATCCCGCGCGAGGTGGATTTTACATGAAACCGTACTGCATTGCTGTATCTGAGAGTAGTAGTGCCTTAATCTTAGCCTATCTCAAACCTAATGACAACAAATATCATGGCTTCCGCCCGCCCTACTTAGCCAGCTCCGCCTGTACCTTGCACTTGTAACCTTTCTTGCTGATGGAGTGCTCTACGCGGGTGATGGTGTAATCATCATCAATACCATCGCGAAAGCCATCTAGCGTAAGGCCGCCCTCGGCGCGTAGCAACGGATTACCAGGCAGGGTGAGGCGCACGGTGGCGGTAGCTTTTGCAAGGCGATTCAGCTCGGCCTGGGCCGCGTGCATGGCCGCTGTCTCATCGGCGAATGGGTGTGGTAGGGTGCGGATGCTGCCGCCTTCTTCGCCTACCATTGCGGTCTTTGTTTGGGCCGCATCCAGATCGTGCCACTTAGCCGCTACAACGGTGTAGCGGCTGCGATCTTCGCGGGAGACGTTCCAGGTGCTTACATCGCTGGGGCGCAGAGTTACGATGCCCAGGGCTTCTCTCTTGTCACCCCTCTGGAAGAAGACCAACAGCCCGGCGCTGGCCTTGAAGGTGGCACCGTACTGCCTGGCTAGGCGTCGCAGTAGATTGAGGTCGCTTTCGTTCACTTGGTCAAGGTGGGGGATGGGAATGTCTTTCACAAAATCATCTACCACAGCCTTATAGCCGTGCTCTTCGGCAACACTCGTAACAATATCACCAAGTGTTTTGTCATCGAATGAGCGGCTGCGCTCACTTTTCAGGCCTTTGTCTCTGATGAAATCCACAGCGGTGGCCCTGATCACCATGCGGCGTGACGACCCCTCGAACTCGGTCATATAGTGGGAGTACTGGCCCTTGTCGATCAGGGGTTTGCCCTTGTAGCCGATATGGCATGTGAGGATGGCACCGTGCGCGGGACGTTGGAGGTTGTCGCGATCATCTAAGGTGATCTCCAGGGAGTCGGAGGAGGCACCCGCCAGATCGACCACTGTCAGCTCTACTAAGCGAGCCTTAATTTTCTGCGTATAGCTCTTGCCACCTACTTCTATCTCGAATGCGGGGGTCATTGTTACAGCTCCAGTGTTAAGCTAACCTATATGTCATTCACTAAAAAGGAGAAACAATATGATAAGGACAGCACTTACTATCATTCTGCTCTGTGTGGCCAACTTAGTTAGCGCTTCCTCACTAGCTTCTCTGTGGGGCGGAGATGAAAAACAACACTCTGGCCCAGAGAAATTTCGTGTTTGGACTCTCAATTCAAAACACAAGCCAATGGGCAACGCACCAAAATTTCACACTCTCCAGCAATCAATTATCCATGCGCAGTTCAACTGCAGTATGAGTGGCGCAAGCACAATCGAGATTGTCTCTGTCGATAATGAAAAAGGAGAACCTATCGAGGTTCTTGATTGCAAAAAAGTTCTGGCTGACAAAAAGAGGAACGAGCCACCATATAAGTCTAGGGTTGTTATTGTTCCACCTGAGACTAACGACAGATACCAAACAACAGAGAGGAGAGTATTTGAGAGCGGTAGAGCAGGGATGGAGATTGATACTGTACAGAAAATCGCTCGCAGAGAGTGTAAGAATAATTTGCCACACTATCCGTCCTCTGAAGTAAGCGTAGAGATTTTTCACCGAGTTACAGGTGAAATTGTAGAAACATTTCAGTGTCGTGATTTGTAATAAGATAAAGCTAACCATATTTAACCCCACAGCGACGCCAGCCCTTTCTCTTCACCTTCCCCTGAAGAACTCACCTGTGGCAAAGCCACCAACACCCCCGCAGGCAGGATAGGTCCATAGGCCGCTAGTCCAGGATTAGCCTCCAACACCTGTTCCACCACGCCACTGGTAGCGCCGTAGATGTGGTGGCAGATAAGGTCTACCGTGTCGCCTTCTTTGGTGCGGTACTGGGTCACTACTTCATCACCCCGACGCCTACGGCGATGGCGGCCTTGGCAGCTTCTTTAGCCATGTCGATAGAGCCTTCCTTAACTAGGCGCACCAGCTTTTCACCGATGCTTATCTTGACCTTTACACTCTCCGGCGTTGCCTTGAGCACCTCCAGCCCACGGGCGGTCAACACTGCAAGATCATAGCCGTACTGACCACGCCCATCCGTGCGGATATAGCCTGAGTCCACCAACCAATCGATGGTGGCCAGACAGATATCGAAACGCTTTGACGGCTGACCTCTCTCATCGAGTGGCTGCCCCATTTCGTCAATCTCTTCATGACCAGTGATTGATCGCGCATCAAGGTGAACCTTTATCGGGAAAGACTCATACAAATGAGAGAGTATGCGAGCCACGTATTCGTCGAACAGTTCTATATTCATCAGCATTATTACCTCCTGGACCTAATTATAAGGTCAGAATACCCAATTTCTTCTTACCCTCGGTGGCATCTTCACCATAGCGTTGCAGGCTTACCTTAAATTCAATCTTGCGCGGCGTGCCGTTGGCCAGGTGAACCGATCCGGTCTCTTCAACACGCAGGATCACCCATTTCCCGTAGACCATACCCCGGCCATCTACCAGGAGCTGCGGCTCTCCCAGTCCGGCGAGTTCACGCATTGCCTGTACCTGGCCAAGTCCGCCCCGATACTGTGGATAGATAACGCCATCGAGATCGATAGTGTCGGCCCCTGGGCCGGTGTACTGCAGCGCCTCATCGCGGCCCGTGCGTGGCTGTGCTGGCCACTTGAACTCAGTGGCGCGGTGCAGGGTGTGAGGGGCCGCGGTATCACGGCTGAAGATGAACGGCCCCAGCATCCACATAATGCGGCTGGCACCTTTGGCCTGTGCGGCCAGCGCTTCGATGCCACTGCGCAGGCGGGAGAAGTCGGTAAGGCTTTTAACTACATCCACCATTATTCACGTGCCTCTCTCATCGCCTTGCTAATGGCCGACTGGATACGTTGCTCGATGATGTCGCCCAGGCGATCTTCGTCCATGCCTGCGACTTCTGTGCCGCTGATGGTGATGGGCGCGCTCACGCTGATTTGCATAGGTGGTTGTGCGGCAGCGGCGGGGGTGGCCGCCACGGCTGCGGTCAGTGCGGCGGCGCTCATCCCGGGAAACTTAGGCATGCTCATATCGGGCATGGCTGGCAACATGTCCATGCCTTTTTTCTTGAAGGCATCAAACTTGGCCATTGCACCGGTCATGCCCATGTCGTCCATGACTTCACCGACCTTGGGTAACTTGAAGTCCACCGGTTTCATTTTGCCGGTAACATCGGCCAGCTCACGATACCGTTTAATTGTGTCGCCTATTTTGTCGGCTTCCAGCCCCTCTGGTAGTGCCCAGTCAGGCAGCGCTTTAACAGCTCCCTGGATTGACTCCAACACCGTGGCCACGCCACCGGCAAAGTAACCTTTTATCTTCAGCCACATGTTGGAAAAGAAGTTACTCACCGGCTCCCAGTTTTTATAAATCAGGTAAGCCCCGGCAGCGAGTAGACCCACGGCTCCCACAATCCAGGTGATAGGGCTGGCCAGCATAGCAACACCCATACGAACCAACATGCCGGTAGCTTTACCGATGCCCTTACCTAGCCACAAAAACGCCTTGCCGCCAAACTTCAACAACCCACCCATAAAGCGCAGGCCACCGCCAAGGATCATCGCGCCATCACTCAGCAGGGTGAGGCCGAGGCGCGTCAACATCGAAACACCTTTCAGCGCCACCAGCCCACCCACTACGGTGACGATGGTTTGCCCCAGTTCAGGGTTAGCGGCAATGGCCTGACCGATGGTGGAGACATAACCAGTCATTACTGGCAACACGCGGTTCATCGTCGGCAGGAACGATTCAGCAACGGTGTCGCTCAGCAACTTGGTGTTGTGCCAGAATTTCTTCACCTTGCCGGGAGTGGAATCGAGAAACGCCTGATAGCTTTTATCCACCAGCCCTTTACTGCTCTTGGTGACATCTTCCTGTGCAGCGCGTAGGTTTTGCAGCTGCTTACCCAGCAGCACCACGCCACGGATGCCCTCATCACCAAACAGTTCCTGAAGCTGGTCGATGGTCTCCTGATCCATGTTTTCAAAACCGCCGATAGAATCACTGAGTGATTCCATCGTGCCGATCATATCAAACTGACCTTTAGAGTTACGCACCATTTCAAAGCCCAGCTCCTCACTGGCCTTGCTCATGTTGCGCATGGTGGCACCAAAAGCGGTACCGGCCTGGCTGCCCTGTAGGCCCGCCGAGTTAAGCGCACCGATCAACGTCACGCCCTGGGCAAGATCCATGTTGTACTGACTCAGGATCGGGCTGGCGTACTTCATGCTTTCGCCCAGCTGGCCAAAGTCGCGGATCTGGAATTTAAACTGGGTTTTAGTCAGCAGCTCACCCACGCGGGTCAGCTTCTCCTGCATGTTGCCTTCGAGACTGCCGCCCAGATTGTTGAAGATAGTGGCCACCACCTCACCGACCTGCTCGGGGGCACCGGCTGTTACCTTTGCCACCTTGGCCACAACGGTCGAACCCAGACGCGCAGCGGATGCCTCAAACCCGGCAGAATTCAGTGCGTACTGAATGCCCAGCATATCGGTATCGTTGGTCAGTCCCTTACGCATGAAGGCAGTGGCGTGCTTGCGGGCCAACATCAGATCGCGCTCGACATTATCGGAGTTGATCACCGTGCGCAGGCGCACCGTGGCTTCTTCCTTTTCCAGACTGCCAGAGAAGAGGCGACTGATACCGTAAGCAGCGCCCACCATACCCAACGCCTGGCCTTTCATCTCGCCACGTATAGACTTGTTGCGCTGGCGCTTCTCCATGCGAGCCAGCGCCCGTTCAGAGCGTCCCACGGCACGTTCAAACTCGCGATGCTTGCGCGAAGCGTTGCCGACCTCGATGCCGTACTTGCTGGCCTTCCTTGCGGCACGCTCAAACTGTGCCTGTGCCCTGGCAATCTTCGCCTTCATCGCATCACTGGTTACACCGGTGATCTGCTCGGCCTTCTTGAGTTGATCGAGACGTCGCTTGTACTTCAGCACATCACCGCTAATGGCTGTACCCAAACGGGCACGCTTCAGGCTGTCACCAATCCGGGCACTGCGCTGTTCCACCGTGCGCAGGGTATTGCCAAAGGTCGAGCCGAGACTCGCGCCGATGACAATACCTAAATTGAGTGACTGGGATGACATGTGGTTTGGTTAACCCTTGCTCATGAATGGACAGGCGTGATTGCCATGAATTGCTTTAAAGAGATCCAGCGCATCCTTGCCCCAGCTCATCACCTCTTCGACTTCCATCTCCATCAGCACGGGAAGCGGCTGATGGTAGAGGTGCATGATTAGCTGGCAGGCGTCCCAGGTGTCTTCCCAGGAGCCGTGGTCATAAAAAACCCGTACTCTTCCTGCACCTTTTTGTAGTCGAACATATCCAACTCATCGATCACCTCGGGCGGCACATCGCACAGGTTGGCAAACAGCAGGGTCTCGATGTCCGCTTCAAGAACGGCAGACTTCTCTGCCGCCTTCTGATCGCGCACCTTGCAACGGCGCATGGTGAGGCTGCTGTACTTTTGTCCCTGCACCTCTACGGGTGTATCCAACTTAATCAAACCGGGATTCTTCTTTTCCACTGTTCTCTCTCCTAACTAATTACGATTAAAGGCCAGCCGCGTCACGCAGCTCTTTCAACTGATCTACTCCGTCGATAATGCGGATGGCATTGTCCACGTCTATCTCGTAGATCACCTTGCCGTCGATGGTGTGTTTGTAATAGCCAACATCCCATTGATGTTTCTACTCTACCTTGCCCGCCTTCCATTCCCCCTGGTCAAGTTCAATGAGCTTGCCACGCATGTTGATCACCTCTGCCACTGTCGTGCCAGAGCGATCAATGCCACCACGCAGAGTGATGGCAATATCTCCACCTTTCACCAGGCCAAACATCGCCATCAGATCCGGGTCTGCTTTTTTTACGGTGTAGCTGAGTTCCATAGGTTCCATACCCAGCTCAACCTTACGTTCGCCATCAGAACCACCAGAGCGATCTCCCTCCGTTTTTAGCGTAAGCTTTGGTGGAGTCATGTTCTCAACCTCTCCAGCGTAGCCACGGCCATCCACCGACAGTTGCATTAATCGTCTTACATCAGACTTACTCATCGTTTTAACTCCTCGTTAAATGGCCTGTTAAGAACCGAAGACCGCTTCTACGGTGTAGTCGTTATTCACTGCTGCACGGAAGGTGACATGTTCGCCAATTCCGTAGCGCCCATAATCAAAGTCGAAATAGACCTTTCCTGCATCCATCGCCACCTGATCGTTCAATTCAGGGTTGGCCCAGCACTTGCCGCCGGAGATCGCCCCCTTTCCCACCAGGCTGGCCAGGTAGGCATTGACCCCTTCTGTCACATCCTCGATGTAGGTCTTGGTGATGTTGCGATCCACGGCCCACATGTGTGCACGCAACAGGCTCTCCAGAACCATGTCGTTCAGGCGCACATGGGCAAGGAAGGCCCAAAGGGGATCGGCGCTGCAGGTACGGTTCCCCCACAGGCGGTAGCCGTCCTTCTGGATAATGGTGGCCACCTCGTTTTCGTTGAGCAGGTTGGCGCGTGCATTGGCGTCACCCAGGGTGAAGTCAATAGCGCGGGCGGTACCGATGATGCCGTTGATCTCCTGGTTGGAGGGCGAAGTCCAGAAGCCACGCTCCGCATCATTTTTGGCAATTAGGCCAGCGACTCGATCAGAGCCGACCACAACGGCCTCGGCGTTGGTGTCGGCATCCCACACCTTTACCCAGGGGTCGACCACGAACACACGCTCGGAGCCGAACAGGTTGCGGTAGTCAACGGCATCACTGTCTATGGTGTTGGGGCCATCCGCGATAATCACCGCTCGCAGCTGCTCGGCAATGCCAACCATTTCACTGGTGACTGGGGCACCGGTGATGACCTCGCCGGTCAGTGTTACCGTGCTGGTAAAGCCTGGGGCGATCAAAATCTTCGGCTGCACCTTCACCACGCTCTCGGCATCCAGCATCGCATGCACTCCGGTGCGTGCGCCTGTGGTGGCATCGACACCACCCATCACATCGGCAGTGCTCACCAGGGACTCGTCCACCACATCGTAGGCAATGTTCACCGTGTCTTCTGCAAGAATGCTTCCAGCCACAATGCGGGTAAACTTGCCGGTGTCGCTGTCGTAGCTGTAGTCGACTCCCTCCACGTAAGTTGTGGCGAGATCCTGACTCTTCACTACCGCGTTATGGATGTAATCGTCGGCCACCTCCAGGGTGTCGGTGGTGCCGAATGTGTATTCGATACCGGCAACCGCCGTCTTGTGCACGGCGGGATCGAGCACGTTGATCACCACTACCATTGCACCGACCTGATCAAAGATGCCGTCAATAGCATCCTCGATCGTTCCCAACCCGCTACCGAACTGGGCGGCCTCGATGCGGCTACCGGCGATCAGGGTCGGTGTGTTCACCGGCCCCTTCGGTGCGGTACCCACCAGAGCAATAACGGATGAGCGCACTGTCTTGATAGGGCGGACACCGTCCTCTAGTTGAACAATCTCTACGCCGTGTAGGAATGACATGGTTGTATCTCCTTTTGGGTTAATCGTTACCAGGTCACCGCTGTGATGGCGGTGCGTTTCTCTTCATCACTGAGTGATGCGTCGGCCACGATGGCCTGTATTTGATCGTTGAGTGCTTTCAATTGATTCTGTGCTGCAACCACGTGCGCCTCTACGGCTGTACCAACGGCGCGAACCTGCTCATGGCTGTGGCTGCGGCGGTCCCATACACCTGTTGCATCGGCGCACCACATCAGGCGGTTCCACGCCTGGTCTGCGCTATTTAGCAGTGAGCTGGTTACCAGGCCGTTGAGGTTGAGCTGGTCAGTTTCGCTGGTGGGGTAGGTGTGAGTGGTTCCCAGTGCATCAGAGGTAGCGCTACCCACAATGTGTGCGCGGCACATAGCCCGAAGCTGAACAATGCGGGCATCCGCTACGTTGGCGACAGCCGGTGCCGTCGATACCAGGCTGAATGATTCGCTGGCCGGGTCATAGCTGTGTTCCTCGGTGATGGTGTTGTCAATCTCAACAAGGTCGGCAGGCAGCGGGTCGGGTGCCACGGCATATTCACGAATGGAGATAATGCGATGCAGTTGTGAAGCTGCCGTGTCAATTTGCGCAAAACGAATCATAGCTTGATGACCTCCATAACTGCCTTTTGGCCGGAGCTGTTGGCTGTAGTGTGGTCTGTGTCACCACAAACCTGCAGCTGGTTGTCTGAGGCGGTAGCGCTTTTCTTGAATCCGACGTCGATGACCTTTCCGGCAGTAATCGATCCGGCATAGGTCAACACCTGATTGTGTCCGGCAGCCGTAGATACAATGATGTTCGCTGCCTTGATATCGACCACTGTGGCATCCACGCGCAGCCGCGACTGAACCGTGTTGTCGCCGTCGGCTGAACCTGCGATGGAGTTGAGCGGAAGGGTGACAATGATCAGGTAGTTGCCGGTCTCGGCAACGGTATGGCTAAGGGGTGAGTAGGTATGCCAGGTTGAGTCGTTGCCGGTGATTACCTGCACCGTGGTGGAGGTGATACGTGCGGCTGAACTGCTCTTTACCGATTGGCCATTCAGCTCGACGTCTTGCCCGGTAAACTTGAATATTCCATTGCCATCGACCTCCAGCGATGCGGCGGAAACCGGGGTGCCGCTGCCGTCATTGAGGAAGTCGAGCTTGACGATAGTATTGGTGAGCGTGCCGCGAGTACCGATCATTTCCAGCGTGAACTGATCCGTTGAACCACCGGAGTCTAGAGTGAGCTTATCCAGGGCAATGACATTGTCCTGATCCATGCGCAGGAAGTTGGCCAGCAGGGCGGCGAGCCCTGCCGGGGTGACGGCGCGGGTGCTGTCGGAGCCGGTGGCGGTTTCGCTGTTGGTGGCCAGTTCCACCAGACCCTTTGCCGAGGTGCTTGCCACCCGTGAGGCAAGTCCTGCCGGGGTGACTGCACGTGATGTGTCGGTACCGGTTTGTGTTTCGGTGCTGGTGGCCAGCTCTACCAGTCCCTTGACGGTGGTGGAGGCCGAGGCGTGGGTGTGATCGGTTGTTGAGACCTCTTTGCCACCTGCGACAAAGGTTCCATCCTGTTTGAACTGGAAGGTCGCAACAAAGGTGACCGGGTCGCCAGCGAGTTTTCCGGTGGCGTCTTCCCCGATGTGGACGGTGAGAGAGGGGACACTGTTCTCGTGGGAAAACTCCATGTGAATCGCCCCTATACCATCATCCGAGTAGGTCTCGTCGGGTTGGTGGCCGATGCGGATATTGAAGTTGCCCTTTCCATCGTTAGTAGTGATGCTGTGGTCGCCACCTTCGAAGTGCATGAACCGGGTGGTGATGTCGCCGTTGGCGTCGCGCTGCACGATGGTGTTTGCAGCGGCAGCTATGTTGGCCACCAGGCCGCGCAGCTTGTCGGCATCCAGCCCGCTGCCAGTTCCATCCACGGCGAGCAACTTCGTCAACACATCGGCAGCGGTATAGGTCGTGTCGAGCACAAAGGATGAGGCGTGCTTGCCGTCTAGTTTATCCGCATCCAAGCCGCTGCCTGAACCATCGACTGCGAGCAATTTTGCCAGCACATCGGCGGCGGTATAAACGGAGGCCTGCAGGAATGAGGAGGCGTGATAGCCGTCCACCTTGTCCGCATCCAAACCACTGCCCGAGCCATCCACTGCGAGCAGTTTTGTCAGCAATGCAGCGGCTGTGATCAAGGGGGAGAGCGTAGCTGGGGTGACGGCACGCGCGGCGTCGGTGCCCGTTACAGTCTCGGCGGCGGTGGCCAGTTCAATCAGGCCACGGAGTGTGGTGGTGGCTACGCGTGAGTTGAGAGCGGCTGGGGTAACGGCACGCGCGGTGTCGGTACCAGCTGCAACCTCGGCGTCGGTGGCCAGCTCCACCACCCCCTGCTGGGTGGTGGTGGCTGGCGGGTTGGTCCACTCGGCAGCACCAACGGTGACCGAACCGGCTGGCACGGTAGTGAGCACCGTGTCGGCGGCGATGAGCAGCATGGCGTCTGCAGCCTTGTCAGTAATGCCAGCCAGATCGGAGTAGATGGCGAACAGCACACCGGTATCGGTATAGAGTCCGAACTCGCCCAAAGCGTAGGTGTCTGTGCTTTCGTCGGTGATGGTGATGTGCAGGGTGTCAGCGGCAACGCTGAGGCCGCCGACGGTGCTGAGGCGTTTGATCTCAGTACTCAGTGAGGTGGCGGTAGCGTCGGGTGACCACGTGCCGGTACCCAGGGCGATCTCACTTAGTGTGATCGGCAGCGTGCCGGTGTTGTCGGCATCCACAATGGCCTGGCGGCCAACATCGGTAATGATGAGCGGCAGTGTAGGCATCAGTCAGTGAACTCCATGCGTTTAAAGTTGGCGACCCTGGCTACTCCCACCAGGTTGAGCGAAGCGTCTGCGGTAAGACCTACGCCGAGGGTGTAGTGACTGCGTGCCGGTTTGTTGCGGTCGATAGCGCGAATCATCGACTCCTGCAGCTCGGCCTCAATGTAGCCATCGCCACCAGAGATGGTGATGTCGAAGGTGTGCGGTGTTTGTTGTGGGCTGTGCTGAAACCATTCCTTGATGGTGGCGGAGCCGGTTAACGCATTAACGGCGGCCACCACGGCGGCCTTGGTGCCACGGTAGCGGCGCACCGTGCGCTGTGCCTTGATGACGGCGCGTTGCACGCTTTCGGCCCAGAGGGTGGACCACTCGTCCACGTTCTCTGCCCAGGCCAGCCACGGCAGCAGGTATGCCGGGCAGGTGTCAGGATTCCAGATGGTGGAAGCGGGCGAGAGGTCAACCTCGGAAAGACGCGCCGTCGTCGCCTCGATGTCGCGCTCAAGCTGGCTGGCGTTAGGAGGAAGAAGATCAGCCACCGGTGCCTCCCACCACTACGGTGGTTCCTGTGCAGTAGGCTACCTGTGCAGGGGTGATCACCAGGTTGGCAACCAGGTCTGTGCCGACGGTGTTGTTGAGGGTGACGTCATGCACCCCCGCCACCAGCAGCGCGGCCTTAACACCGACAACCGTGATGTCTCGGCCAAGCAGGTGTTGAGAACCAATCCACGCCTGCAGGCTGGCCGCTGCGGCGGCCTGCGTACTGGCCTGGTTGAACCCTTCATAAACGGTGAGCGTGGCGTTCACGGTGTAGTCGATGATGGTGGCGGCCTGTACGATCACCTCGTCAGTCATGGGGCGGACATCGTCGCCCAGTCTTGCGGTTACCGCATCGAGCAGCGCCTGGTCTGCTAGTCCGTTACCGGTGTTGGAGAGTACCGAGACGACGACCTGTCCAGCGGTGGGGCTTGTGACTGAGATATCTTTCACATCACCGCTGGCGGATTTGCTGTGGTAGATGTAGGCCGCTACAGGGCCTGCGGTGCTGAATCCGTCTTCGGCCAAGATGCAGCGCAGTCGATAGTCATCGTCACTCTCATAGATGGGGTCGATAGGTGGTACCGCTGTGGGATCGCCTTCATCAATCAGCAGGCGCTGTGTTTTGAAGTAGGTGACACCAAGGTGATCGAGATCGGCTTCCGTAGCGTAAGCCAGCATGATGCCGCTGATGCGATCGTTTGCCTCCTGGCGTACCAGCGTTTCACGGTAAGCGGCGACCTCAAGAAGTTTATAAGACGGATCAGCCGGAGAGAGATCGAGGTTTGGGTCTCGCGCCTGCAGGTCAGAGAGCATGTCGGCCAGTACGGTCTCATAGCTGATCTGCTCAATCGCCTCTGGTGCCGACAGTTTGGAAAGGTCGATGGCGCTCATCAGGCCGGGACTCCCACAGTGACGCGTCCGCCAGTGACCAGGTAGATACCGGTCAGGTCGAACACCGCACCATCATCACGAAGCTCTGCAGGTTGTACGCGCTCCAGGACAAAATCAGGCAAGCCGTTGATCGGGTCGTCGACTGCCTCGGCTATAGCGGCATAGCACTGCACCATCCAGCTCTCATTCATGGACAGGTCTAGCAACTCGAACAGATCGCAACCATAGCCACGGCGCATGATGCGCGTGTGCTTTGGTGTGGTGAGCACATCGGTGAGTCGCTGCTGGAGGTGTGCGATCCCATCCAGTGATTTTCCGGTGGTGTTGTGCATGCCGCGCATGAATTACTTCTCGCCCTTGCCCTTTTTGCTGCTCTGTTTTGCCGCAGGCTTTTCTTCTTTTACCGGCTCTATAAAGCCAGCGATACGGCGGTGGCGAGCCTGCCGAGCAGCCAGTTCTACTGTGCCGCCCTTGCGAAGGTTACGACCGTTATGTGGGAAGTCCCGTAATACTTTGTAACTAGCCATTAAAATCTCCTTAACTGACTGAATAGGTTCCGGCAGAGCTGCCACCGGTAACCGGCACCTCTGCGTTTTCTTGAATCTCATCAATAATTCCCTGGCACATCGCCTGCAGGATCGCGTCGCTGTAGGCTTCTGTGCTGCCGCTACTGTCCACTTGTTGTGGTGGCACAGCAGTAATGGCCGCTTTCACTTTTGCCATCATGCTTGCTGCTGTGAGTGCCATTACTTACTCGCGTCTACGGTTGCTGATATTTGTGGATGTGGTGCCCTTGTGAATGCACACAGACAATCCCCCTGCACCACACCCTTGGCACCGCCACCACTCGCCCCATCCAGGGTGATGGTGTTGGCCGTTACACTTGCCGCACCGTCTGCCATCACGTCGGCGTTACCACCCACAACAGCATCAAGATTGCCGGTGGTGTTCAACACGGTGTCACCACCGTTCACCGTCACCGTCATGGTGTGGGTCGTCTCGTTGTACTCAGTGAATGAGCCGTCGCCATAATTGATGCGGCGAATCTTGGGGTCTGAAACAGGGGCAGGATGCGCGGTGGAATAAAGCGCGGGCAGAACCTCACCCTGGGCAAGGTCACCACTGGGTGACAGCACGGTTACCTGCTCACCTATCTCGGGTGCCCACCACTCAATGGCACTACCGGCGCGACGGGTTAACCAGGGCAGCCAGCCGGTGGTGTTGTCGCCCAGCTGCACTTTCACGCGGGCAGCGTCATAGTCCGCCTCAACGATCACCCCTCTACGAATCACATTCGCCAGGCGGTGTTCCAGTTCAGCAAGACGGCGCTCAATGTCAGCGTTATCAATCATCACAGCACCGGATCGTATTCGGTTACGTTGTCGGGGCCGGTCAGGGGTTCCAGACCTACGTAGAGTTCGGTGGGGATTGTTCCAGTACCATCCCACTCATTGGTACCAAGCCGCGCTTCCTGTTCCCAGGTAACGGCCCACACCGCCAGTCCTTTATCGTCAAACCGAGACGATGCCAGATTCTCTGCACGATCAACCTTTGCAGGTTCAACGTTCTCAGGTGTATCCCAGCGGTTACCATGTACCCCAACAACAAGCAGGTCAGCCATAGCCACCGCATCCATGTTTCTCTGGTTGCGGCCTCGCGCAGAATTGGTAACGATGTAGGCGGCGTACTTAACCACTACATC
>JBFFJV010000021.1:0-14911 GCA_041555695.1 Thiohalomonadaceae bacterium
TAGCTCTAACGACCCGGATGACTACATTGCCGGCTTTCCGCCCCATCCCCATCGCGGCTTTGAGACCGTGACCTATCTGCTGCACGGCAATATGCGCCACCGGGACAGTGCCGGACACGAGGGGCTGTTGCGCAGTGGCGGCGTACAGTGGATGACCGCCGCTAGCGGCATTGAACACTCGGAGATGCCGGAGCAGGAGGATGGGCTAATGTCGGGTTTTCAGCTGTGGCTTAACCTGCCGGCAGCGCAAAAGATGAACCCGCCTCGCTATCAGGAGTTTGAGCCGGAACAGATCCCGCAGGAGGAGCAGGGCGACGGCAGTGTGATACGGGTGATCGCCGGTACCACCTCCGGCGGCACGATGGGACCGGTTACCCAGAGCGCCGCCCAGCCGATCTACTTTGACGTGACGCTGCCTGCCGGGGGCAGTTTCCATCAGCCTATTCCGCCGGGCCACAACGCCTTTGTGAAGATGATCGAGGGACGCCTCTCCATCGACTGCAATGATCTGTTACCCGGCAGCCTGGCGGTGCTGGGTGAGGGCGAGCAGCTGGAGGCCGACGCCCGCGAAGAGGGGGCTCGCTTCCTGCTCATTGCCGGTAAGCCGTTGAACGAACCGGTCGTACGCTCCGGCCCCTTTGTGATGAACAGCGACGAGGAGATCCGCCAGGCCTACGCCGACTATCAGGACGGGCTGTTCGGTAAGCTTGAGAAATAGCCGCTATCATCACGATTCCACCTTGTATCTAACGTGCTGAGCTGGGCATGACTGCCCAGCCTACGATACAGCAGCAGCTTTAATACCGGCCCTGGACCAATACCGCTCAGGTAAGAAGGATGCTGTCATCGCGAGGGAGTGAAACGACTGCGGCGATCTCGATTTCGAGCCTATACCGGGGAAAAACCGGGATTGCTTCACTATCGCTCGCAACGACATTCTCTTAACTGAGCGGTATTGGCCCCTAGCCGCCTTCACTGTAGGCCGGGCAGTCACGCCAGGTATTTAAAGCAAATAGTGGGATGATTCTCACTCTCTTCTCTATGGCTGTGGCAAACTTGGCGACAGAGAATAGAGAGAGGGGCCGGGATGGCACCACAGGCTACATCAGACAACGAATTTTTCCTGCCGGACTTCTGCGGCCTGCACTCGGTCTTTGCCGTGGTGGTGCTGGTGGAGCTGTTCGCCTTTGTGCTGACCCTCGCCTCGGCACCCCACAGTGATGATTTATGGAGTGTGCTGGCGCTCTATTCGCTGTTCATGCAGTGGGTCGGGCTCGTTAGCTCTGCCCTGCTCTGTATGGCGCGCCGCCCGCTCTCTGGCCTTAGCGACACCCTGGCCGGGCTGGTAAGTTACTTCATGCTACTGCTGACCATCGGTGTGCTGAGCCTGATCGCCTACACCACCATGGAGCTGACCGGCTTTCCCAATGTCATCGACAACCGTCGTGAATTTCTACTGCGCAATCTCGGCATCGGCGCCATCGCCTGTGCCCTGATCCTGCGATATTTCTATGTTAGCTATCAGTGGCGGCAGCGGATCCGTGCCGAGGCACGGGCAAGACTGGAAGCGTTGCAGGCACGCATCCGCCCCCACTTTCTGTTTAACAGCATCAACACTGTTACCAGCCTGATTCACGACAAACCCGACGACGCGGAGGAGGCGCTGCTCGATCTGGCCGACCTGTTCCGTGCCAGCCTGCGCGAGGAGCAGCAGTTTATTCCGCTGGCCGATGAGCTGGCGTTGACCCGCCGCTATCTCAACATGGAGTCATTACGCCTGGGCGAGCGGCTGCAGCTGAGATGGCAGCTGGAGGAGGGAATTGAAACGATACAGCTGCCGCCACTGATCCTGCAGCCCCTGGTGGAGAACGCGGTCTATCACGGTATCGAGCCTCTTCCCGAGGGAGGCACTGTTACTATTGTTATACGGCGTGACGCTGGGCAGTTGAGTCTGGCGGTGAGCAATCCCTTGCCGCATGGCGGCAGCGAGCGCGGTGAGGGTAACCGCATTGCGCTGGAGAATATCCGTGCCCGCCTCGCCGCCCACTACGGCGAACGCGCCTCACTCACACTGGAGGAGGGGGAGTCAGAGTTTCGGGTACAGCTCTGTCTGCCGATAGAGGAGGGAATCGCATGATGCGTGTGCTGGTAGTTGACGACGAGGCCCCGGCCCGCGACCGGCTGAAACGCCTGCTGCGCGAGCTGGATGGGGTTGAGGTCGTCGGCGAGGCGGCGGACGGCAAGGCAGCGCTGGCCGCGACGGCCGAACTGCAGCCCGACCTGCTGCTACTCGATATCCGCATGCCCGTCATGGATGGCATGGCAGCGGCACGTCACCTGGCCACCCTGCCCAACCCTCCGCGGGTGATCTTCACCACCGCCTACGGTGAACATGCACTGGAGGCCTTCGACGCGCAGGCCATCGACTATTTAGTCAAACCGGTGCGCAAGGAGCGGCTGGCGCAGGCGTTACAACGGGCGCTTGCGCTCCTCGCACCCGCGGCCACCACAGCAGAGGCGGTGGGCCCGGCTCACCTCACGGTAAAAAAACACGGCAGGATGGAGCTGCTGCCGATTGAGGAAATTCTCTATTACCAGGCCGACAACAAGTATGTAACGGCTCACCTCGCTGAGCGTGAAGAGTTGCTGGAGGAGTCACTTAAGCAGCTGGAGGAGCTGCTGGGGGAGCGGGTAATTCGTATTCACCGTAACGCTCTGGTGACACGCCATGCACTGATCGGAATGGAGAAGGATAGGGCGGGCGTTCACCACGTAACGCTACGGGATATCGGCACCGGACCGGAGATCAGCCGTCGCCTCGTGGCCGAGGTGCGGCGTATATTGAAGGATATGCTTTAGTCGCCAAGGGTGACCCGCAGCGGCTTATTACGACGCAACATATCAAGGGCGGTATCGATCGACTCATCGAGATAACCCCCGTAAAAATCGGGGGTCATCAGCCCGACCCGTTTGGGGGCCAGCTGGCGTCCCTTCTCGTCTAGGAACACCACGGTGGGGGTAACACTGACGTTGTAGCGGGCCGCAAATTCATCGGCATCAATACGCTTACCGTCAAAATCACGCACCGTATTACCGTAGGCGATCTTCATCTTGCGGATCACCGCCCGCTGCACATAATCGCCGCTGATCTGCATCGGGATCAGGAACTCTTTCTCCACCCGCACGCAGTAGGCGCAGTACTCGGATGAGAACATCAGCACCAGCGGCATACGCTTTTCAGCGCTAATTTGCGCAATTTGTGAAAAGTCAGTGACCTCAGAAATAGTGTGTGCATCATCTTTTTCTGCGGCAAAAACGCCGGAAACTGACGCGAACACGAGGGCAAATGACAGGTAAATGGCAGATATGCGTTTTGCCATCACAGGCACACTCCGTCTACTCGGTGGAACAGAATAAGTGCCCTGAGACCATCCTGCAATAGGCCCGCGCGCCAAGGATGTGTAGAATCGGGCATACATTTAATATGAGACCATGAAATGCACGGGGCGTTCAAAGACCTGACCCTGCTTTCTTAAGCCAAGAGTGACCATGAACAAGAAACTGATCCGCATCGCCACCCGCGAAAGCCTGCTCGCCCTGTGGCAGGCCGACTACGTTGCCACCGCCCTGAAGAGCGCCCACCCCGGACTGGAGGTGGAGATCATCAAGATGAAGTCGAAAGGCGACAAGATCCTTGATGTACCGCTGGCCAAGGTTGGCGGCAAGGGGCTCTTTACCAAGGAGCTGGAAGAGGGGCTGCTGGCCGGTGATGCCGATATCGCGGTGCACTCAATGAAGGATGTGCCGATGGAGCTGCCCGAAGGGCTGCATCTGCCGGTGATCTGCCCGCGTGAAGACCCGCGCGATGCCTTTGTCTCCAACACCTACAAGAGCCTGGATCAGCTGCCCGAAGGTGCCGTGGTGGGAACCTCCAGCATGCGTCGCCAGTGCCAGTTACTGGCCAAGCGCCCCGACCTTGAGATTAAATTTCTCCGCGGCAACGTGCAGACCCGTCTGCGCAAGCTTGATGACGGTGAATACGACGCCATCATTCTTGCCGGCGCCGGTCTCAAGCGCCTTGAGCAGGGACATCGGATTACCGAACTACTCGATATCACCACCCTGTTGCCCGCCTGTGGCCAGGGCGCCGTCGGGATCGAGTGCCGTGTTGATGACGATGAGGTTAACCTGATGCTGATGGCCCTCAATGACAACAAGACCCAGGCCCGCGTGCTGGCCGAACGTGCGATGAACCGCCGTCTGGAGGGGGGCTGTCAGGTGCCGATCGGCGGTTATGCCGAGCTGGAGCACGGGGTGATCGTACTGCACGGACTGGTAGGGCGTCCCGATGGTACGGAGATCATCAGCGGCAGCGTCAGCGGTTTCCCTGAGGCGGCTGAAGAACTGGGTGTGGTGCTGGCCGAGGATCTGCTGGCACGCGGCGCAGGAGACATCCTCGCCGAAGTGTATGCACAGGAATAGCCTGGCCGGACACACCATCCTCGTCACCCGGCCTGAACATCAGGCCGAACCCCTCTGTCGCCTCATTGAGGCGGCGGGGGGGCTGCCGCTGCGTCTGCCGGCGCTCGCAATTCACGATAACAGCGACACCCCAGCCATCTCGCAGCGCCTTGCCCACCTTAGCGACTACCAAATCGCCATCTTTATCAGCCCCAACGCCGTCAACTTCGGCCTTGATGCATTCGAGCGCTATGGCGGCATGCCTGATTCACTGCTGCTCGCCACCGTCGGCCAGGGCAGTGCCCGTACCCTGCATCAACGACTTGGCCGCAATCCCGACCTCGTCCCCGAGGGGAGCTACGATAGTGAGGCGCTGCTGCAGCTCGTACCGCTGCAGCACGTCAGCGGCAAACGGATCCTTATCGTACGTGGCGTGGGGGGACGAGAACTGCTGGCGGAGACTTTGCGCCAGCGTGGCGCGCAGGTCGACTATGCCGAGGTCTACCGGCGCGCGCTGCCACCTTCACCCGCTAACAGCGACTGGTTGGGCAAAACTGATATCATCACCCTTACCAGTAGCGAGGCGGTGCGAAATCTGGTGACAATGACGCCCGAGGTCGCACACGATGAACTCTTCGCCAAACCGCTGGTGGTCGTCAGTGAACGCTGTGCTGAACAGGCACGCCAGTTAGGCTTTCAGCAGGCGATCCTCATTACCCCGCTGGCGGGTAATGAGGCGATAGTCGATGCCCTGATTGAGTGGGCGCACCGCCCATAACAATAATGGAAAATAGCCATGAGTGAACAGACGGAAACGGTAAAGAAACGCCCCCCGGCCAAGCACAAACCCAGAACACAGAGCTCCGGCAGTAATGGCGCCTTTCTCGCCATGGTAATTGCCCTGGCAGCGGGCGGTGGCAGCTATTATGTCTGGCAGCAGCATCTTATCGCCGAACAGGACAGAGCGGTGCTGCAGCAGAGTATTGAGCAACTGCTGGAGGTGGTGGAACAGAAGGATCAAGCCCAACTGCTGCGCATCGAACAGCTGAGAGAGCATCAGCACTCCAGTGTAGAGCAGCGCGTCGCGGCACTGGAACAGAGCCTTCCCGATCTAAGTCAACAACTTTCACTGCAGCAACGCGACTGGACTCTCGCCGAGGTCGACTACCTGTTACGCCTGGCCGATCACCGCCTGCAACTGAATCATGATATCCCAACAGCCATCGCCGCATTGAGCCAGGCACGGGAGCAACTCATCAAGCGAACTAATGGCAACTTCACATCCGTTGTCGACACGATTAATGAAAATATCAACATACTGTCGAGGCTGGAACAGAACAACATTAACCGGATCATCGCCCGTCTGGGTGAATTGATATCCGCACTCGACACGCTACCCTTCGCCGGTCAAACAACGCGCACCGAGCAGCCACAACAGGCTCCAGCACCACTGGCTGAAGGGGCTGAATTCAGCGATCGCGTCAAATACTGGGGGCGTGTGGTGTGGCGTGACCTCAAGTCACTGGTCACCATCCGTCGTAGCGCGGAGATCAGCCGACCGCTAATGAATCCAGAGCAGCGTTACTTCCTGCAGGCACAGTTACGCCTTAAGCTTGAAAGCGCACGCCTGGCGGCCATGGGCCACAATCAGCCCCTTTATCGGGCCAGCCTCGAAGAGGCCAGCAGCTGGCTCAGCCGCTACTACGACAGTAGTGACAGTGCCGTTATCGAGAGCGATGCCACACTCAACGAACTGGTCGGGATCAGCGTCGACCCCGAACTGCCCTCACTGCAGGCGCTACGCCAGCAGCTGCATACTGAACAGCGGCAAGCTCCTGTGATAGCGCCAGAGCCGGTCACTGAGCAGGCTCAGCAACCGCCATTTATGACTCCAGCTGTGGCTCACCCTGAAACACCACTTAATGCGCCTGACCCCTCGACTCCCGCTATGGTTGAGGAGCCAGCTGCGGAGAGCCAGCCATGAAACTGCTCTTCTCTGCCCTGCTGGTACTCGCCGCCGCAGTCGGTTTTACTTTGCTGGCACAGCACGACCCGGGTTATGTGTTAATCAGCTACGGCGGCTGGTCGGCGGAGAGCAGCCTCAGCCTCTTTCTCATTGCCCTTGCCGCCAGCTTCGCCGTGTTTTATCTGCTGATGCGCCTGCTATTTGGCACCCTGCACATCCCCGGCCGACTGGCATACTGGCGACGCCACCGTGGCGCCCTGCGCGCACGCCGCGCCACTAATCGCGGACTGATGGCCCTGGCCGAGGGCAACTGGGCACGTGCTGAACGTGACCTTAGCCGCTACGCCACAAATAGTGATACGCCATTGCTTAACTTCCTGGGGGCGGCACGGGCGGCACAAAAACAGGGTGCCGATGGACGACGTGACCACTATCTGTCACAGGCGATTAAGAGCATGCCCGATGCAGAACTGGCGGTGGGTCTGACCCAGGCCGAGGTGCAACTCTCCTCGAATCAGGCCGAACAGGCACTGGCCACTCTGCGACACCTCAAATCGATTGCTCCCAAGCATAATTACGTGCTGCATCTATTGCGGAAAATCTACGAACGTCTGGAAAGTTGGGATGATTTGCTGGAATTAATCCCTGAACTGAAGCGTCAGCATCTAATTGACAATGCAGCGGTAGAAACTCTCCACCAGCGCATTTACCGTCAGCGCCTTCTACTCGCCACCGGACGCCTTGATACCCTGCAGCGTTGCTGGGACGAAATCCCCAAATCACTACAGGACTCAGCTGAGCTGCTCCATGACTATGCCACCTGCCTGATTAAACTTGGTGCCCATGGTGAGGCAGAACTGCAACTGCATGGATTTCTGAGAAAGCAGTGGGACCCCGGGCTTATTCGCCTCTATGGCCAGGTGAAGGGGGACAACCCGAAGCGGCAGCTGGCCACGGCAGAAAAGTGGCTCAAGCAGTACGAACACCACCCGGAACAGCTGCTGGCCGCGGCTCGTATCAGCTTTCACAACGAGCTCTGGGGCAAGGGGCGTAGTTATCTTGAGGCAAGCATCGGCTTCGAACCGCGTGCCGAGAGCTATTGCGAACTGGGACAACTACTCGATCAGATGGGTGAAAAAGAGCGGGCGGCAGAATGTTACCGTGACGGACTGGAACTGGCCACCGGAGAAGATTGCACTCCCGTGGTTATTCCTGCTGATGGTGACCGCCTGCACCACCACCATCCGTCATAAACCGTTTTCGCCAATTTCCCGCCTCACGCAAAAGAGGCGGCGACACCTTACCTCAGGTAACTTGCTGGCACCGCAGCAGCTTCCCTTTGTTCAACTCTCCCCTCACGCCTTGTTCTCGCTCAACCACTACGGCTGCATGAGATTTAGCCTATAAATGGATCTATCATACCCCTAGCACCCGAACGTTGAGTACGATAAAAGTAGATCTCCATGGTATTTTTCAAAGGCCTTAGCAACAGGGTATCCACCAGCAAATAAGCCCTCTCACAGCGGAGAAGCGGTATACGTTTAGTTAACGTTTAGATAAAGCTCACAGGGATATATTCATCCACCCACACGATTGCACCACCACTGTTGGTGTCGACATTATAGGAGTAGTTGCCCTCGGTAACCTGGATTGGAGTGGTGCTCCAGGTCCCACTTCCGCTGTTCTGCAGCGTAATGCCTCTTTTATCGTGAGCACATAAATAAAAAGGCCGGATAAACCGGCCTTTTTATCAGATAACAGCTGGCACTACTTGCTGTCGTTAGCCCACTCAAAGGCATCAGAGTAGCAGTGGTCCGGATCCATACCCTTAGCCACCAGGGCATCCTTGGCGCTATGTACCATCTGCGGGTGACCGCAGGCATAGAGCTCAAATCCGCTCAGGTCATCAAAGTCTGCCAGTACAGCATCTTGTACGTAGCCGGTGCGACCATCCCAATCTGCATCGGGACGTGACAATACCGGACGATACTCGATGTTAGCGTTCTCTTCGTCCCACTTCTGCGCCATATCGTGCATATAGAGGCCATCTTTGTTTCGTCCGCCCCAGTATATATAGATGCGGCGATGGCTATGCTCAGCAATAGCGTGCTCGATAATTCCCTTCACCGGACCAAAGCCGGTACCAGTTGCCAGCATAATAATGGGGCGCTCCGAGTCCTCTCGCAGGAAGAAGGTACCCAGTGGTCCCTCGATGCGCAGAATCTCACCGACATTCATGTCGTCAAATACGTGGCTGGTGAACTCGCCGCCTTCGATGTGCCGAATGTGGAACTCCAGGGTTGCATCATCATGCGGCGCATTGGCTATGGAGAAGGCACGGCGGCGGCCATCCTGCAATATAAACTCGACATACTGGCCTGCAAGATACTGCATGCGCTCAGTCTCCGGCAGCGTCAGATGCAGACTCATCACCTCGTCATTCAGCCGCTCCATGCTGGCAACCTTGGTCGGCATGGTTTTGACCGGGATCTCCTCAATCGCACCGACCTCTTTTATCTCTACCGTGAGATCGCTGGCAGCATTGGCTACGCAGAGCAGAGAAATGTTGTCTGCCAGCTCGTCTTCACTCAGCGCCATCGGCTCATCGTCATATTTTACGCTACCATCGAGCAGCCTGGCCTTACAGGCACCACAGGCACCACCACGGCAACCATAAGGAAAAGCCAGACCGTTGCGCAGAGCACCATCCAGAATGGTTTCATCGCTTTCGACTGTAAATTCGCGCCCGCTGGGCATTACACGCACTGTAAAACTCATTACACTTCCTTAAATGAAAAGGCTTCTCAAAAATTGTTGAGCAAAAGAGTCTGAATTATCCACTATCTATGAGGTAGAAACAAATCAGTGACCGACATATTTATCATCGGTTGTGGCTATTTAGGCACCCTCGTTGCACAAAAGTGGGGCAAGGATAACCGATCTGTTGCCGCGTTGGCACGATCTGTGGACTCTGCTGCCAAACTTCAAGCACAGGGTATTGAGACCCACCATGGTGACCTGGACGACGCCACCAGTCTACTCGAACTGCCGTTGGCAAACCGCCTTCTCTACTATTTTGCCCCTCCCCCGGTCAGTGGCGTCCTTGATACCCGTATGCGCCACTTCGTCACGGCACTGAATACTCAAACCGCACCACGCCATATTATCTACATCAGCACCAGCGGCGTTTACGGTGATACGGCAGGGGAGTGGGTCACGGAAGAGTCACCGACCAGGCCTCAAGCAGCGAGGGCTAAACGGCGTCTGGATGCAGAAACCGTCCTTCGCCAATGGTGCGAAGCCAATGGCACGCCCCTTACGATCCTGCGTGTCGCCGGGATCTATGGCCCGCACAAGCTACCGCTTAAGCGGCTACAGAAGCGAACCCCGGTCTTACACGAGGAAGAATGCGGCTACACCAATCGTATTCATGTGGAAGATTTGGTGACTATCTGCTGTGCCGCGGCAGAGAAAGGGGAGGGGACATCCATATTTAACGTGAGTGACGGCCACCCCGGAACCATGACCGCTTACTTCTTTGCCGTGGCCGACAGCCTTGGCCTGCCGCGCCCACCGGCAGTCACAATGGCGGAGGCGAGGCAGCTACTCACCCCGGCCATGCTCTCCTACCTCACCGAGTCACGTCGTCTCGATAACAGCAAATTATTGCGAGAGTTGGGGATAAGGCTGAAATACCCGGATCTTGAGGCGGGACTGCAGGCGGTCAGTGCCGCACAACCTAATCAACCGTAGAGCAAGCCTGCCGCCACCTCATCGCGCTTCGCCTTGCCCTGCAGAACCTCAATCAGGGTGAGGGCAAATTCCATCGCGGTACCGGGGCCACGTGAGGTGATCACCCGCCCATCCTGTACCACCGCCTCCTGGCAGTACTCCACACCGCTCAAATCCATACTGTCGAGTGAGCCGGGGTAACTGGTTACCCTCTTACCGGCCATCACACCTGCGGTCAGCAGCACCCGGGGCGCGGCACAGATGGCGGCGGTATAACGTTCCTCCGCTGCCATCTTTTTAATTAAATCCTGAATACGGGGGTCATCATTAAGGTAGTTGGCACCAGGCAGGCCTCCGGGTAACACCACCATATCGTACTCACGCTGCAGCGCCTCATCCAGGGTTGTATCGGGGATGATCTCTACACCACGCGAGGCCTTCACCGGTCCGGACTGCAGGCCCGCACTCACCACCTCAACCCCGGCACGCACCAGCAGGTCGATAATGGTTACTGCTTCGAGCTCTTCACACCCCTGTGCAAGGGGGACAAGGACGCTTGCCATAGTTGTTCTCTCCGCTCTTTACGTCGCTCAATCAACTGTGAAACCGGAAGCAGCTCCACCCCCTGCTCACTGAGTGTAGGCAACATCTCCTCCAGCACAAGCAGGGTCTCGGGGTAGGGGTGTGCGATCGCCAGCGAGCTGCCCACCGCCCTGGCCTGGGCAATAAAACGGGCAAACTGCCGCCTTATACCTAACTCACTCCGCTCATGATCAAGAAAGATATTACGGCGCAGACTGGGCAGCTGATACTCCATCGCCACTTTCAGCGCCACTGTCTGATTGGTGGTGGTACTATCGACAAAGAACAGATCACCCCGCTGCTGCAGTTCATCCATCAGCCATGCCATCTGACCCGGGTGGCGGGTGAGCAGACTACCCATGTGATTATTAACGCCCTGAGCGTGTGGAACCGAGGCTAAATTGGCTCGCAGGGTACGTCGAAAGTTCTTACGCGTCATGTGCACGGAGAGACCTCCCGGCCCCATCGGCTTGCCGTTCACTGCCTGCATCGGCTGATGCAGCATCACTTCCTTACCCTGGCGATATGCCAGTTCAGCAAAGCGGCGGCTAAAAGTCGTCTGCGGCAAAATTGCGTAGGTAACACTACCGGGCAGGGCAATGGCACGCAGGCCATCGGTCAGGCGATCGCCGAGATCATCGATAATGAGCGCGACGACGGGTCTCAGAGAGACCGGCTCAACGGTTGCTGTCTCGTCGGCCAGCAACGGCTGACCGGCCAACAGCAACAGGGCAGACAGTAGTAGCCCGCGTCGCGCTACAGGCACTATTTACCTGGCCGAGCGTGACTGCAGAATGGTAAGACCCTTGAGCAGGTTCAACGCCTCATTAAGGGTATAATCCTTACTGGCCAGAGACTCCTCTTCTTTAGCCTTATCTTCACTCTTCACCGGCTCCCTCGCGTTACCGTTTTCCAGGTGACCGGTGAGGTCAGCCTCTTTGATACGGCTGCCGTTACTCTCCACCTTCTCTACCCGCAGCGGGTCAACCTTAATGTCCGGCACGATCCCCTCGGCCTGTATCGACCGCCCTGCAGGAGTGTAATAACGGGCAGTGGTGATCTTCACTGCAGACTGATTACTCATCGGGAAGATAGTCTGTACCGAGCCCTTGCCGAAGCTCTGGCTGCCCATGATCACGGCACGTTTGTGATCCTGCAGTGCCCCAGCAACGATCTCCGAGGCGGAAGCTGAGCCCTCATTCACCAGCACCACGATGGGGGCACCGTTAAGGATGTCATCAGGGGTGGCGTTAAACTTCAGCTCGGCATCTTCTGCACGCCCTTCGGTGTAGACAATCAGCCCCTTCTTCAAAAAGGCGTCGGAAACCGCGACTGCCGCCCCCAGTACACCACCGGGGTTGTTACGCAGATCCAGCACCAGGCCATTGAGCTCACCCCCATGCTCTTTTTTCAGATCGCTAACCGCCTTACGCATCTGCTCACCGGTCTTGGTCTGGAAGCTGGTAATACGCAGATAACCAAAGCCCTTCTCCAGGGTGCGAGACTTAACACTCTTCACCTTAATGATGTCTCGTGTAATGGTCACCGTCAGCGGGGCATCCTCACCCTTGCGGACCACGGTGAGCACGATATCGGTACCCGGCTTGCCACGCATCAGCTTGACCGCATCATTCAGGCTCATCCCCTTCACCGGGGTATCGTCGAGGCGGATGATCAGATCACCGACCTTCATACCAGCACGTTGCGCCGGGGTGTCGTCAATGGGGGAGACCACCTTGACGAAGCCATCCTCCATGCTCACCTCGATACCGAGGCCACCGAACTGGCCGGTGGTGCCGACCTGCAGCTCCTTGAACTCCTCTTTATCCAGGTAGGCGGAGTGTGGGTCCAGCCCGGAGAGCATGCCGCGAATCGCCCCCTCCAGCAGCTTCTTGTCCTCAACATCCTCGACATAGTCCTCTTTGACCTTGCCGAATACCTCGCTAAAGGTGCGTAGATCGTCCAGTGGCAGGGTTGCTGCCGCGTAGTTAACCGTGTCACGCTCAGCCAGCACGCTGGTGCCGATGCTAAGGGTGACACCAACAAAGATGCCGGTACCGAGAACCAGAGAATAACCTAGTGATGACTTCATATTTGCTCCTGGGACAAATTGTCGTTTCCCTAACTGACCGATGCCCCTTGCTTTAAATAGATGCGGTCGCGGGTTGTTCTGCGATATTACGCTATACGCGGCATTTTCCAACCCCTTAACTGGCTATAGAAAAGACTCAAACGAGTACGGGGCCAGGTTAAATCCGCCAAAGAAGTACTATTCACATCAGCGAAATGCGCCTTCCTGAGCGGTTTTTAACGCCACACCTTGCCACATCAGGCTTGATCAACCGCTGGTTAGCGGCGACACCAGCGCACCGGGTCGGTGGGCTTACCATCCTTGCGGATCTCAAAATAGAGGGCATTCTTGTCGATACCGCCACTATTACCGACAGCGGCAATGGTATCGCCCTTTTCCACCCAGTCACCCACCTCACGATAGAGGCTGTGATTATGCCCGTACAGGCTCATGTAGCCGTCGCCGTGGTCGATAATCAACAACAGACCATAGCCGCGTAACCAGTCGGCAAAGGCGACCCGGCCATGAGAGACAGCATGAACCTCCTGCCCCTCCTTGCCGGCGATCACCACCCCCTGCCAACGCAGTTTGCCGATGTTACGCGGTGCACCGTAGGCCACAAGCCGGGAACCACTGGTGGGCCACTTTAGCTTGCCCTTAAGGTGGGCAAAAGGTTGGTGGTCGCCGGGTGCGGCAGGAATATCCTCCAACGCCTCCGTTAGAGCCTGCAGCAGGGACTTAAGTTCACGCTCATCGGCCATTAAACCATTGAGCTGCTGATCTTTGCTGCTGATCTCTGTCTTCAGACTCGCTACCACCCCCTTGCGCTCCTGGCGCGAGCTCTCCATCTTCTGTTTCTCAAGCTCACGCTGCTTGCGTAAATCTCGCAACCGCTCACTTTCGCTATTCAGCTCGTGCCTTACCTGCTCCAGCTCATTAATGGTGGTGTTGAGGTTCTCGATACGCTGGCTGCGCGCCTTGTTCAGATAATCGTAATAGGTGAGGGTGCGCCCAACCGCAGAAGGGTCCTCCTGATTGAGGAGAATCTTCACCGTCTCCTGCCGGCCCATCGCGTAGGCGGCGCGTATCTGTCCGGCAAGATGGCGTTGCTGTTCGGCAATAGAGCTCTGTAACTCGCCGCGACGCTGCTGTAACTCGGCCAGTTTCTTTTCCTGTTCGCGCAGCTGGCGTTTGAGCTTGTTGATGCTGCGACCGATACGACCGATACGCCGCTCTACCTTACGCAATTCACTGAGCAGGGTATCGTAACGGCCGCGATCGACGTTAAGTTCATCCTGTAGTTTGGAGATACGCTGGCGCAGTTGTTCCAGTTCAGCCTGACGCTGCTGCGCCTTAGTGGCCGCGCCTGCCGGGCCAGCCACAATCAGCAGTAGCAGCGGGATCAGGGCGAGCCGCATACGGCGTATCGCCCGGCTCATCGCTTACGCCTTTGCCTCAGAGGGATAATCAACCAGGGTATGGCCGTTCATCTCCACCGGTTGCTCCAGCCCCAGCAGGAAAAGCATGGTTGGAGCGACATCGGCCAGGGTACCGGCCTCGGCCATCACGACCTGCTGTTTACCGACATAGACAAAAGGCACCGGATTGGAGGTGTGGGCGGTATGGGCCTGTCCGGTATCCTCTCCACGCATCTGCTCAGCATTACCATGGTCAGCGGTGATCAGCATCTCACCGTCGACTTTCTCCACGGCCGCCACAACCCGACCCACACACTCATCCAACGCCTCAAGTGCCTTCACCGTGGCATCAAAGTCCCCGGTATGTCCTACCATGTCGGGGTTGGCATAGTTACAGATAATGACGTCGTACTTGCCGCTCTCGATCGCCTCCACCAGCTGTGCGGTCAGCTGCGGTGCGTTCATCTGCGGCTGCAGGTCGTAGGTTGCCACCTGGGGGGAGGGGACCAGGATCCGCTCCTCCCATTCGAAGGGCTCTTCGCGCCCGCCGTTAAAGAAGAAGGTGACGTGGGCATACTTCTCGGTCTCGGCGATACGCAGCTGACGCATCCCCATTTTAGAGATGTACTCACCAAACACATTGACCAGCCGCTCGGGTGGAAAGGCAACCGGAACAGTATA
>JBFFJV010000022.1:0-14756 GCA_041555695.1 Thiohalomonadaceae bacterium
CAGGCGATCTTCTGCTCGAAGTTCTTATCGGACTTGCCCCCCTCCTTGTAGCGCCAGTGGGCAGCCACACCGAGCTCGGCGTGTTTGTCCATCTCGGCGGTGCGTATCTGCACCTCCAGCGTCTTGCCACCGGGGCCGATCACCGCGGTATGAATCGACTGATAGTTATTCTCTTTCGGCGTGGCGATATAGTCATCGAACTCTTTGGGGATATGCGGCCATAGACTGTGAACCGTACCGAGCACGTGATAACAGTCGGCCACACTATCCACCAGTACCCGCACCGCACGCACATCGTAGAGGTCGTGAAAACTCAGCCCCTTACGCTTCATCTTTTTCCAGATGCTGAAGATGTGCTTGGCACGCCCGGTGATATCGGCCTTCACCCCGGCAATACCAAGCTGTTTTTGCAGGATATCGATCACCTCTTCGATATAACGCTGCCGGTCAACGCGACGCTCATCGAGAAATTTTGCCACCTGCTTGTAGGTCGCCGGGTCGAGGTAACGGAAACTCAGGTCTTCCAGCTCCCATTTCACCTGCCAGATCCCAAGACGGTTGGCCAGCGGTGCGTAAATATCCATGGTCTCGCGGGCGATGCGCCGCTGTTTCTCTTCGCTGAGGTATTTGAGGGTACGCATGTTGTGCAGGCGATCTGCCAGCTTAATCATCACCACCCGTACATCCTCGGCCATCGCCAGCAGCAATTTTCGCAGGCTCTCCGCCTTGATATTCTCCTTGCGCCCACCGCTGGTCAGGTGGTACTCGCCGATGGAACTCATCTTGGTCACGCTATCAACCAGACGCGCTACCGCATGACCGCACTGCTCTTCGACCTGCTCCAGGGTAACGTCGGTATCTTCCACCACATCGTGCAGGATCGCCGCAGCAATGCTCTCGTGATCGAGGCGTAAACCGGTAACAATATCTGCCACTGCCATCGCATGATTCAAATAGGGCTCGCCGGAGGCCCGCAGCTGGGTCAGGTGCGCCTTATCGGCGATCTCCAGCGCAGTACGAATCAGCTCCATCTCCTCGTGCTTACGTCCCTCGGCAATCGAGGCAAGCCAGATTGATTTGCTATCTTCACTCTCGTGACCGGGTGAAGGTAAATGTGATTCAACGTAGACCATGACGCGATGCTATTCCGTTTTTACGTAGTTACGATTCTAGTCGAGATCGGCCGCTAACGACCATTTCGACGTTTTCCTTTTGTCGACTTCTTCACGGCAGGACGTTTTTTAGCCGCGCCCTTATGAGGCCCCTTGTCCATTCTGGCCTGCTCCCCCTTGCGCTGCACCCTGCCACCATCCCTGGTCACCCCGGACTCCCTGGGCTGCCAGGTGGGCACCAGGTGGCGCTTGCCGTTACCGATCAAATCCTCACGCCCCATACGCTTGAGCGCTTCACGCAACATCGGCCAGTTGGCCGCATCGTGATAACGCAAAAAGGCCTTGTGCAGACGACGCATCCGATCCCCCTTGGGGGTCACCACATCGCCACCCTCGTGATGCACGCGCTTTAGCGGGTTCTTGCCACTGTGATACATCGCCGAGGCGATAGCCATCGGCGATGGCAGAAAATTCTGCACCTGATCAAGGCGGAAATTATTACGCTTCAGCCATAAGGCCAGATTGAGCATATCCTCATCACTGGTGCCCGGGTGGGAGGCAATAAAATAGGGGATCAGATACTGCTCCTTACCCGCCTCTTTCGAGTACTTCTCGAACATCTGTTTAAACTTGTCATAGGCCCCCATCCCCGGTTTCATCATATGGCTAAGCGGGCCGCTCTCGGTATGCTCAGGGGCGATCTTCAGGTAACCACCCACATGGTGGGTCACCAGCTCCTTTACATACTCGGGGGAGCGTACCGCCAGATCATAACGCAGGCCGGAGGCGACAAAGACCCGCTTCACCCCCTGCACGCTACGCGCCCGTCGATAGAGCTGCACCAACGGGCGCTGATCTGTATGCAGGTTTTTACAGATGTCGGGGTAGACACAGGAGAGGCGGCGGCAGGCCGATTCGATCTTCTCCTCCTTGCAGTGCAGCTGCCACATGTTGGCGGTGGGGCCACCGAGGTCGGAGATATTGCCGGTAAAGCCGGGGGTAAGGTCGCGGATCGCCTCCACCTCACGGATAATCGAGTCCTCCGAGCGGTTCTGGATAATGCGCCCCTCGTGCTCGGTGATCGAGCAGAAGGTACAACCACCAAAACAGCCGCGCATGATATTAATGGAGAAGCGGATCATCTCCTAGGCGGGGATCCGCGCCTTGCCATAAGCGGGGTGCGGCTGGCGGGTATAGGGCAGCTCAAAGACACGATCCAGCTCCTTGGTGCTAAGCGGGATCGGCGGCGGATTGAGCCATAACTGGCGACTGGCGTGGGCCTGTACCAGCGGACGGGCATTACCGGGGTTGGTCTCCAGATGGAACACCCGTGAGGCGTGGGCATAGAGCACCGGATCGCTCTTCACCTGTTCATAGGAGGGCATACGCACCACTACCCTGTCGCGCTGCTCGCGCGGCACCTCGCGGATGTTGTGTACCACCCTGCTCTTCTCGCTGCTATTTTCACAGGCCGGTTCCATGGCATAAGGGTCTGGGTGGCTGCCCAGCGCCCCGGGCTCGTCGATCTCGGTAGAGTCGAGTTCCACCCAGTCGACCGGGGTCTGTTTGAGCAGGAAGGCGGCCCCGCGGATATCGCGCATCTCGCTAATCGGCTTGCCTGCAGCCAGGCGGTGGGCCACCTCAACGATAGCCCGCTCGGCATTACCATAGAGCAGCAGGTCTGCCTTGGAGTCCATTAATGCCGAGCGGCGCACCTTGTCGGACCAGTAATCATAGTGGGCGATGCGACGCAGGCTCGCCTCGATACCGCCGACGATCAGCGGCACATCCTTATAGGCCTCACGACAGCGCTGGGAGTAGACCACCACCGAACGATCGGGCCGGGTGCCGCCTTTGCCATCCGGCGAATAAGCGTCATCAGAGCGAATACGCCGGTCGGCGGTATAGCGGTTGACCATCGAGTCCATATTGCCGGCCGTCACTCCCCAGAAGAGGTTGGGCTTACCGAGAGCCTTAAAACCCTCCGCCGAGGTCCAGTCGGGCTGGGCGATGATTCCGACGCGAAAGCCCTGCGCCTCCAGCAGGCGCCCGATCAGCGCCATGCCAAAGCTGGGGTGATCCACGTAGGCATCCCCCGTCACCAGAATCACATCACAGCTATCCCAGCCCAGTGCATCCATCTCGGCGCGGCTGGTAGGCAGCACCGGGCTGGGGAGAAAACGTTTCGCCCAGTAGGGGCGATAGGAAAATAGGTCTTTGGCTTGCTGCATCGTGATCCGGGCCGCGAGGCCTGTAGTGGCTATTGGCTGTGTGGCACACGGAGCGTTTTACTCCGGGCGACAAAATAGCGTATATTTCAATCAGTTGATTATTATACTTCAAGAAGAACCAAGGAGCCGGACAATGCGATCATTTTCTCTCACCAGCGCTGCACTACTGCTCGCACTCTGTGCTGCTGCCCCGGCCTCAGCCGATGTGATTGAGATGCAACAGACGGGTCCCACCAGCCCGGTTCCTGCCGGTATGGAGATCCCGTTGCGCGGCATGCATATGGAGCAGGTGGAACAGATGTACGGCAAACCACAGGCCATTGAGCCGCCAGTGGGCGACCCACCGATCACCCGCTGGGACTACCCCGACTACAGCGTCTACTTTGAGTACTCCTATGTGATCCAGAGCGTGATAAAACGCTAAACACCACGCCATTTCGCTTAACCAGAGGGGGCGTTTAACGCCCCCTTTTTCCCTGGTATCCATCCGAAGGCTGGGGTCAGACATGCCCTACCTTCGAGATTAGTCGCTTTGCCGGCCAGGAATGCGTAGCATTTCCAACACATGATATAGCAAACCCTGGCCAGGAGATGACGGCTTCCACCAGGGTGAAATTATGACCTGGAGTATTCAACATGCCCCACAGCCTTTCATTAAAAGAAACCATCGCCGAGCTTGAACTGGGTAATCCCCCCGCTGCCGATGCCGGCTTTCTCGGTGCCCAACTCGACCCCGCCGAGGCAAAGCTGCTACTCATTCCCGTTCCCTGGGAGGCGACGACATCATATGGCGGTGGTACTTGTGAGGCCCCTGCAGCTATCATCGCCGCCAGCCATCAGCTGGATCTGGAAGACGGGCTGTTCAAGCAACCCTACAGGGCGGGCATCACCTTCATTGAACAGAGCAGTGAAATCGTCGAACTCAACCGCAACGCCCGCGAAGCGGCGCTGCGCGTCATCGACGCACTGGAACGGGGTGAGCAGGCACCCGAGGATACCGCCACCGTCAACAACGCCAGTGAACAACTCAACACATATGTCTACGAACAGGCCAGGGCGATCCGCCAGCAGGGAAAACTTGCCGCCGTCGTCGGCGGCGATCACGCCTCACCGCAGGGGCTGCTGCAGGCCCTCGCCGAAGAGGGCGAATTCGGCATCCTCCACTTCGACGCCCACCACGATTTAAGAGAGGCCTACGAAGGCTTCGCCCACTCCCACGCCTCCATCTTCTACAACGTGCTGGAGAGTTATCCCGCAGTCACCAAACTGTTACAGGTGGCGATCCGCGACTACTGCCGCGACGAGGTCCGATACGCCGAGTCACAGGGCGAACGAATCAGTGTGCTCTATGGCCGCGAGCTGTTCCGCCTCAAGGCAGAAGGTGAGAGCTTTAAGGCGATCACCCGTGCCGTGATCGAACAACTCCCGCAACGCGTCTACATCTCTTTCGACATTGATGCCCTCGACCCTCCCTACTGCCCCAACACCGGCACGCCGGTCCCCGGTGGAATGAGTTTCGATGAGGCCTGTTACATGCTCGAAGAGCTGGCGCTAAGCGATAAAGAGATCATTGGGTTCGATCTATGTGAGGTATCTCCAAGCACGGATGAGTGGGATGCGAATGTGGGGGCAAGGCTGTTGTATAAGTTGTGTGGCGCGTTACTTTATAACCAGCGGTCCGCTGAGTAGCACAGCGGCTAGTCGGGCACACTTTAGTAGCGGGTAATTATTTTGCCCACGCTCCCAGCGATCTTCGGTAGTGACACAGCAGATTGCACCACTGTCGCTCGCCATGACAGGAAAAGATTAACGAGCGGCGATCTCCGTCACTACCTGTAATATCGCACCGGTGAGTTGACTTAACTGTTGCCTGCCAATCACAAACGGCGGCATCACATAAAGCAATTTTCCAAATGGCCGAATCCAGACCCCAAGTTCCACCAGCCGAGGCTGAATCCAGCGCATATCCACCGGCGCTTTTAATTCAACCACTCCTATCGCCCCTTTCACCCGCACATCAGCCACACAGTCAAACCCGGCACAGGGGGCCAGCCCCGTTTTCAATTGCGTCTCGATAGAGGAAACCTGCTGCTGCCACGCAGAGGCCAGCAATAGCTCCAGTGAAGCATTGGCAACCGCGCACGCAAGCGGGTTAGCCATAAAAGTCGGACCATGCATCAGCACGCCACTGTTGTCTGCACTGATACCCTTTGCCACGCGCTCGGTAGTAAGGGTGGCGGCAAGACTCATATAACCGCCGGTGAGTGCCTTACCGACGGTGAGAATGTCCGGAACGATACCCGCCTGCTGGTAAGCGAACATGGTGCCGCTACGGCCAAAGCCGGTAGCTATCTCATCGAGAATCAACAACACCCCAAGCTCGTCACACAATGCACGTACCTGGCGCAGATATTCAGGGCAATAGAAACGCATCCCGCCAGCCCCCTGTACGATGGGTTCGAGGATCACCGCCGCAACTTCATGCTGATTGCCGCGCAGCATCTGTTCAAACTCTGCGATCTGTGAGGCATCCCATTCACTGTCGTCATGACACTCAGGGATCGGGGCAAACAGATGTTGCGCCAGCACGCCACTGAACATGCCGTGCATACCATTAACGGGATCACACACCGCCATCGCACCAAAGGTATCACCGTGGTATCCACCGCGAACCGTCAGCAGACGCTGCCGTTTGGTCTGTCCCTGAGCAAACCAGAACTGCAGCGCCATCTTGATCGCCACCTCCACCGCCACCGAGCCGGAATCGGCAAGAAAAACATACTGCAACGGTTTGGCTGTCATATCGACCAGACGACGCCCCAGCTCTGCCGCGGGCTCATGAGTCAGCCCGCCAAACATCACATGCGACATCTTCGCAGCCTGCTCACTCAGGGCCGCATTTAACCGGGGAACGTTGTAGCCATGGATCGCTGCCCACCACGAGGACATGCCGTCTACCAGCTTGCGTCCATCGGCCAGCTCCAGCTCGACGCCGCTGGCCGCCACCACTGGGAAGGTGGGCTGCGGCTCCAGCATGGAGGTATAGGGGTGCCACAGATGGCTACGGTCATACTGGTGCCAACCAGGTGTCAGGGGTGATGACATGAACTCGCTACAGGTTATGAATGTCACCACATTATCGGTGAATCGTAGACACGCGACAATGTACACATTCGAGGTATCGCATCGTCACAAATAAAGCATGCTCACTGCGCTAAACGCACCGCGCCTGCTGTTTTAAGCGTATTCAACAAAATAGCTGACAGTTTAAGATTAAAACATGACATAAACATGCCATCGACACACACATGTCATGCATCTGTCATGTAATGGCATGCGCAATTTAGTAACTTCATGATTTTATTAGATACTTATATTGGCACACTATCTGCTATTAAGAATGCGTGCGAGTGTCGGGGGCCGGATACGCCCCTGAGCTCCTCCCTCCACACTGTGGTGTTTTTTACGCGTCTATCCCTGGACGCGTTTTTTTTGCGCTACGGAATTACTCACCGCCACAACCATTCAAATGTCATGCATGGCACACAACTTGCGTCCTAACTTTGATACATAGGAAATGAAGCTTGTAATGCCCCAAAGATATGGCATTATCGATATGCTAGTTTCAGGACAGAATAACTATTATTAATTACCGGATATTTTCCGGATCAATGGAGGAAGTCAATGCTAAAACGTATCGCCCTTCTGCTAGCAATGCTGTTCGCAGTCGGTTCATTCACTACTTCTGTACTCGCTCAGGATGAGCAGGACTCAGGAGCCGAGTCCACAGGGACCACATCCGAAACCAAACCCGCTGAGGGTGAAGGTGGCGGTGCTGATCCCGAGTGCGACTAAATATAATAAAACCCTAATATATAAAAACTAAACCCCCATTTTCATATGGAGTGATGTCTACCTATCGGACGGGTAGTGAGGTGTTCTAATAATGTTTACTTAAAACCAAAGGAGAATAACGTAATGAAAGTCACCAAACTCATTACATCCACCGCTCTGGTCGCCTGCATGTCGCTAGGTGCCTTCACAAGTGCCAGTGCTGGTGATGTTGCAGTAAAGATCACCCCCAAGATGGCCTCTGCCGATGTTAAACACAACGGCAAAGCTGTCACCATCATGCGTAACCAGAATGAGAAGAACACCATCAACCCGGCCTTCGCCAAAACCTCGCGCAAGTGCCCCCCCTTCTGCATTCGTCCCTTCAATATTGCGGAGGGTGTAACCACTGTAGGTGAGCTGGAAGTCATCGACTTCGCGCAGAAAATGAGTGGCGGCGACAGCAGCATCATGATCGTTGATAACCGTACCCCCGACTGGCACAAGAAAGGCACCATTCCTGGTGCTATCAACGTGCCCTTCACCAAGATCAACCGTAGCAAGGGAGCGGACGATCTTTCCATCGCCGAGTCACTGGAACTGTTCGGTGCCGTCGAGAGTGACAAGGGCTGGGACTTCAGCAAGGCCAAGACCCTGGTGATGTTCTGTAATGGTATGTGGTGCGGCCAGTCACCTCTGGGTATCGCCGGCATCATGGCAGAGGGCTACCCCGCGGATAAAATTAACTACTATCGCGGCGGCATGCAGAGCTGGGAATCACTCGGTCTGACCACTGTTAAATAATTAGGGGGAAAAAATACAATGAAAAACATTAAGTCACTATCCGTTGTTACTGCACTCTTTGCCGCTTCAGTATTAAGTGGCTGTGCCAGCACAGCACCCAAGGCCCTGAACCTTGCCGATCACGATGTTGCCAAAGAGCACAAGGTGAAGATCACCCCCACTGTCGGTGCCATCGATGTCACCCACAATGGCAAGGTGATGCGTGTAGAGCGTAACCAGGACCAGAAGAACACCATCAACCCCGACTTTGCCAAGACTTCACGTAAATGTCCTCCCTTCTGCGTTCGTCCTATTGTTACCGCAAAAGGTGTAGAGACTGTTGCTGAGCTTGAAGTGCTTAGCTACATGAAACAGCGTGATCTGGGTGATCAATCCATCCTCATCGTCGATGCTCGCATGCCTGTCTGGTACAAAAAGGGCACCCTCCCTGATTCTGTTAGCGTACCGTTCAACAAAATCAACAAAAGCAAGGGCGCTGATGAAGTGAGCATTGCTGACGCTCTTGAGATCTTTGGTGCCACTGAAGGCGACAAGGGCTGGAACTTCGACAACGCCAAGACCCTGATCCTGTTCTGCAACGGCCCATGGTGTGGTCAGTCTCCTCTGGCTATCTCCGGCCTGCTGGGCGAAGGCTACCCTGCTGACAAGCTCAAGTGGTACCGTGGTGGCATGCAGGACTGGGAGATCCTCGGTCTGACCACTGTAAAGCCCTGAGTTAAACTCCCGGCGACAAAAAAGGCGGCCACTGGCCGCCTTTTTTATTCCTCTCATATTCTCTACTGGCTAATCCTGCCGCAGTCGCTGCACGTAACGGTAGAGAGTACGCTCACTGACTCCCAGCAACTGTGCTGCACTGGCACGGTGCCCGTCTGTCTGCTCCAACGCACGAATGACCGCCTCCTCACTGAGCCGTCCATGACGACGTCGCAACAGGTTATTATTACCCGTCGCCACCTCGGTACGTGCCGATGACAGAGGTGCAATGTGTGCCGCCTCATTTTCAAAGACAATATGTTCCGACCGCAATATCTCTTCACCAAAGGCGAGAATCGCGGCTCGCTCTACGATATTGCGCAACTCGCGCACATTACCCGGATAGTCATATGTCAGCAGTGTCTCAATCACCTCCGGCGACAGTGGCAGGAAACGATCCCCCTCCTCCATCAGCGAAAGAAAATGCTCAGCCAGCGCAGGAATATCACCCGGCCGCTCTCGCAGGGAGGGAATACTTACAGGAAATGCAGAGAGGCGGTAGTAGAGATCCTGACGGAAATCGCCACGATCTGACATCTCCTTCAGATTCTTGTTCGTGGCAGCGACCACTCTCACATCCACATTAATGTAGGCGGTACCACCAAGACGGCGGATAGTGCCACTCTCCAGCACGCGTAACAGCTTGGTCTGCAAAGAGAGGGGCAACTCGCCTATTTCATCGATAAACAGAGTGCCACCATCCGCCGCTTCGAACAGCCCTTTCTTCATGCTGTTGGCGCCGGTAAATGCCCCCTTCTCATGACCGAACAGCTCACTCTCGATAAGACTCTCACCCAACGTGCCACAATCGACGATAACCAGTGGCATCGTTGAGCGAGGCGAATAGCGGTGGACATACTCGGCCACATTCTCCTTGCCGACACCACTCTCCCCCAGTAGCAGCACGCTAGTCTGCGTAGGGGCCACCCGCTGCAACAGGCTGGTAAGGCGCAGCATAGGACGCGAGCGGCCAATCAGAGCCGATCTCTCATTGCTCGGCTTGTGCACAGGATAGATGTACTCACCCACGTACCTTACAGTGCCGTCACTATCAAACAGCGGATTGGAGTGGAGCTGTACGTGCTCCTCCTCCCCATCATGATAGTGCACATGCATCACCTGGGTGGGCTGACCGGTTTCAAACACCGTCTCCAGCGGACAGTGCTCACCGTGCTGACTGCACGGGGCATCCACATGGTGCGAGACCTCATAACAGAAACGCCCCACCACATCACCTGACTCGGTATGGCCGTAGTGTTTGAGATAGTTACGATTGGCCGCAATAATTTTGTAACCGCGGTCTATCACCACAAAGGGATCGGGCAGAATATTGATAATCTGCTCGCACGACGGTGATTTTGAATCTGACATAATTTCCCCCGAAAAACACAGCTTGTCATGTTTAGGCATGACTATTCCTGCCAACACATGTCAGTGTGGCAGATATTATAGTTTTGTCAAAAAATGGGATTTAGATGTGAAAAGGGGGGGCAGTACTGAAAATACCGCCCCCCCTTTAACAAACAGCCCCGTCGAGCTATTTGAGTTTGGTGATACCCAGTGCCTTGAGGATGTAACGCTCAAATACCGGCTCGTTGGAGCCCTTCTTCATCTTACTGATGAAGTACTTCTCGAATGCCACCTTGGCCATGTGTACCCACTTGCCCTTTTTCATCCTGGAGACATTACGCGGCGGGATCTGTGGCATGGCAACAAATGCCGCACCGGTATCACCCATATCGGCCAGACAGATGGCATTCCAGGTGGCCACCATATCGGCCGCCTTACCGGCAATATCGTTCTCGATATTGTGGGCAGTAGCCAGCACCATCGACTCGATCATATAGCCGGTCTTGGGGGTGCCGGTAGGTACCGGTGTCGCCTCAACCGGCGGAATAGCAATACCGACACCGATGCCGTAGATGTTCTTCCACTTGGGGTTCTGCTGGTAATCATTGACCTTGACGAAACCACGCGGGTTGACCAGGTCATCACCCACCGCATTCACCGCATCCACCCCCTTAAAGGCCGGTAGCATCATTGAGTAGCTAAAGTCCAGTTCATGGGTTTTGTGCAGCTCGCCCTTGTCATTCATCTCTTCAACGAACATCTTGCCGGCTTCAACCCTGGCAATCTTGGCGTTGCAGATCCACTTAATGTGGCGATCGCGCATCTCAGACTCCAGCATACCCTTGGAATCCCCTACTCCACCCAGGCCAAGATGACCAATGTAGGGCTCGGAAGTCACGAAGGTCATCGGTACCTTGTCGCGGATCTTACGCTTACGCAGGTCGGTATCCATAATGAAGGCGAATTCATAGGCAGGACCAAAGCAGGAGGCCATCTGTGCCGCCCCCACCACGATGTGGCCTGGGTTCTCTACGAACTGCTGCCACTTCTCCCACGCCTCCTCGGCGTGATCAGTGGTGCAGACTGAAACGGTATTACCGGCAACAGGACCCAGCCCCTCGATCTCATCAAAGGCCAGCTTGGGCCCGGTGGCCAGGATCAGGTAGTCATAATTCACCGCATCGCCATTAGCCAGCACCACGGTGTTCTCATCGGGCTTAATCTCAGTGGCTGCCGAGTGAATAAATTCGATACCCTTGCGCTTGAGGTAAGGAGCCAGTGGGAAGGAGATATCGCTACGCTTGCGCCAGCCCACGGCAACCCAGGGATTGGAGGGTACGAAGCTGAAGTGATCCTTGTCAGAGATAACGGTGATCTTGTGCTCCTTGCCCAGTACCTCGCGCGTATCGTAGGCGGCGGGCAGTCCTCCGGTGCTTGCACCAATAATTACTACATGTGCCATGGTATGACTCCTCTTATTGTTGTCTGTTGAATAGTGCGAATGACTATTTCATAAATTTATAGCAAGGTTAATGCCAGTTCACAGCTCCACGAAGTTCTACTTTGTCTCCGCACGCACCATCCCCACACGCACTAACTTTAGCAGAACCAGCAGCGCCGGCGTGCCGTGAAGCAGCAGATCAAAGATATCCAGTGGCTGTTGCAGCGTCCCCTGCGACAACATTCGCAGCTTTTCCACCAGGTGCGGTTCCGGTGAGAATGGCGCCAGACCGAGTAGCACCGCAGGAATCAACAGGGTTCCAAGGGGAATTCTATCCAACCATTTCATTACAAGCTCTTGCCTCTCATCTTTGATTCATCGTATTCGGGGGCCTACAATAGCCAGCTTTCCCGCAGCTGACCAGACCGCCCCGCATATATGGATAACGCCTTACAGACCGCCTTTGCCCCGCCGCTCACGATTAAAGCAGGAGACCGACTGCAGTTCGGCCAGCTCTACGGTAGCAGTTTTGGCCTGGTGATCAGTGCCGCGGCCAGAGAGCACGACGGTATCGTGCTGGTACTGACCCCCGATACCCCCACCGCCGCCCGCCTGGAGGAAGAGCTGCAATTCTACAACGGCGGCGATGATGCTAGTCCCAGTTCGATTCCAGTGCTCAGTTTCCCCGACTGGGAGACCCTACCCTACGATACCTTCTCCCCGTATCAGGACACCATCTCCGAGCGTCTCGCCACCCTGCATCAGCTGCCACAGCTGCAGCGTGGCATCCTGATCCTTCCGGTCTCCACCCTGATGCACCGCCTCGCCCCACGCGGTTACATCGAGGGGGGGAGCCTGATGCTGGATGTCGGCGATACGCTGGAACTGGAGGCGATGCGCCGTCGTCTCGACAGTAGCGGCTACCAGTGTGTCTCCCAGGTGATGGAGCATGGCGACTTTGCGGTACGCGGCAGTCTGCTCGACCTCTACCCGATGGGCAGCAAGCAGCCCTACCGCATTGAGCTGTTCGACGATGAGGTGGAGAGCATCCGCACCTTTGATGTGGACAGCCAGCGCTCCGAGGAAAAGGTAGAGCAAATTCGCATGCTACCGGCACGCGAATTCCCGCTGACCGAGCAGGCGATCAAACAGTTCCGCCAGGCCTATCGCGACCAGTTTGAGGGCGATCCGCAAAAGAGCGTGATCTATCGCGATGTCAGCGAAGGGCTGGCCCCGCCCGGCATCGAGTACTACCTGCCACTGTTCTTCGATGAGACTGCGACACTATTCGACTACCTGCCGCAGACAACGCAGCTCTTCACCCTAGATGGCTGCGATGAGGCGGTAGAGGCATTCCGCAATGAGTATCTGGAACGCTTCGAGATCGCCAAGTACCACACCGAACACCCACCGCTAGCGCCGCAGCGCCTGTTCCTTGAAGTGAACGAACTGTTTGCCGGACTCAAGCGCTATCCACGAGCCGAGCTACAGCACTTCGAACTGCACGATGCCAAACACGGCATCAACTTCGCCACCGCCAAGCCCCCTGCCGTGGCGCTGGACGGACGGGCCAGTGATCCCAGTGCGGCACTGCGAAAGTTCGTTAGCGAATTTGACGGGCGCATCCTCTTCGCCGCTGAGTCACCGGGACGCCGTGAGGCCCTGCTGGAGACATTGCGCGGTTGCGATATCCACCCCGGTGCCGTCGGGAACTGGCGTGAATTTGCCGATGGCGACGACAGAATCGGCATCACCGTAGCACCACTGGAGAACGGGCTGTTACTGCGTGCTCCAGCCATCGCCGTCATCGCCGAGAGTCAGCTATACGGCGAACAGGTGATGCAACGTCGTCGCCGTCGCAGCCGTCAGCGCGATCCCGATGCGGTGGTACGCAACCTGGCCGAGCTGCAGATCGGCGCCCCCGTAGTACACGAGGATCACGGCGTCGGTCGCTACCTTGGCCTGCAGAAACTCAGCCTCGGCGATGGCGAAGCGGAATTCCTTACCCTGGAGTATGCCGGTAACGACAAGCTCTACGTGCCGGTCGCATCGTTACACCTGATCAGCCGTTACACCGGCGCCGCACCGGAGAGCACCCCGCTGCACAAACTCGGCAGTGGCCAATGGGAGAAGGCCAAACGCAAGGCGACCGAGAAGATCCGCGATGTGGCCGCCGAGCTGCTGGAGATCTACGCCCGCCGCGAGGCGCGTCAGGGCTTTACCTACCCCATCGACGATGCGCAGTATCACGCCTTCGCCGCCGCCTTCCCCTTCGAGGAGACGCCGGATCAGCAGGAGGCGATCGACGCGGTGGTGGCCGACATGCGCTCCAGCAAACCGATGGACCGCCTGATCTGCGGCGATGTCGGTTTCGGCAAAACAGAAGTCGCGATGCGCGCCGCCTTCCTCGCGGTAATGGGCGGCAAACAGGTGGCGGTGCTGGTACCCACCACCCTGCTGGCCGAGCAGCATGCCCAGAATTTTCGTGACCGGTTTGCCGACTGGCCGGTACGCATCGAATCACTGTCGCGCTTCCGCTCGAGCAAAGAGTCCAACCAGGTGATCAAGGCGCTGGAGGACGGCAGCGTCGATATCGTCATCGGTACCCACAAGCTGCTGCAGGAGGGGATCGCCTATAAACAGCTTGGCATGATCATCATCGACGAGGAGCACCGCTTCGGCGTACGGCAGAAGGACAAGTTCAAGGCGCTGCGCGCCGAGATCGACGTACTCACCCTCACCGCCACGCCGATCCCCCGTACCCTTAACATGGCGATGGGCGGCATTCGCGACCTTTCCATCATCGCCTCCCCCCCGGCCAAGCGCCACGCGGTGAAGACCTTCGTCCACGAGTGGAACCCGGAGCTGGTGAAGGAGGCCTGCCTGCGCGAGATCAAACGCGGCGGTCAGGTCTACTTCCTGCACAACAAGGTCGAGGATATCGAGATCATGGCGCGCAAGCTCGAAGAGCTGGTGCCCGAGGCGACCATCCGTATCGCCCACGGCCAGATGCCGGAGCGCGAGCTCGAAAGGGTAATGTCCGACTTCTACCACCAACGGTTCAATATTCTGGTCTGCACCACCATCATCGAGACCGGTATCGATGTGCCGAGCGCCAACACCATCATCATGAACCGCGCCGACCACTTCGGCCTGGCGCAGCTCTACCAGCTGCGCGGGCGGGTCGGCCGCTCGCACCACCGCGCCTACGCCTACCTGATGGTGCCCTCCAAG
>JBFFJV010000023.1:0-14711 GCA_041555695.1 Thiohalomonadaceae bacterium
AAGTTGAGGTAGTTAAGATGGAAGTTATTCTGTTGGAGAAGGTACGCAACCTGGGTGACCTGGGTGAGCAGATCAAGGTGAAATCCGGTTACGGCCGCAATTTCCTCATTCCTCAGGGCAAGGCTGTCATGGCCACCAAGGATAACGTCGCCAAGTTTGAAGAGCGTCGTGCCGAGCTGGAAGCCAAGGCTGCTGAGAAAGTTGCTGCCGCTGAAGCCCGTGCTGCCAAGCTGGCTGAGCTGGGTAATGTCACCATTAGCGCTAACGCCGGTGAAGAGGGCAAGCTGTTCGGTTCTATCGATGCCGGTAACATCGCTGATGCCATCACCGCTGCTGGCGTTGAAGTGGCGAAGAGCGAAGTGAAGCTGCCGGAAGGTTCTATCCGTCATATCGGTGAGTTTGAGCTGGCCATTCAGCTGCACACCGATGTAACCCAGAACGTTACCGTTGAGGTTGTCGCGGAGTAATTTCACCGCGTGCTGTACCCCTCTATGCCGCGCCTCCGTTTCGACGGCGGCGCGGCATGCGTTTGTGCCCTTCTTTTCCGGAACTCCTGACTGTGGCATGCTTGCATGTCGTGCACATTATCGTGTCGTCTTTTTCAGGTAATAGTGATTAATGCAGGATTCTCCGATAGCTGTAAATCGTGACGCCGATACCGCGGCGCTCAAGGTTCCTCCCCACTCCATTGAAGCAGAGCAGTCAGTGCTCGGCGGCCTGATGCTGGATAACAGCAGCTGGGATAAGGTGGGTGATGAGGTTTCCGAAGTTGATTTTTATCGTCGTGATCACCGTCTGATATTCAGTGCCATTAAGAGCCTGGCCGAGGAGTCCTCGCCGTTTGATGTGGTGACGCTGGCCGAATGGCTCGACAAGCAGGGCGAGCTGGAGAATGTCGGCGGCATCAATTACATGGGGACACTGGTTACCAATACTCCCAGTGCTGCCAATATTAAGTCCTACGCCAAGATCGTGCGCGAGCGCTCGGTACTGCGCCAGCTGATCCAGGTCTCTAATGATATCGCCGACTCGGCCTACCAGCCTGAGGGTCGCAAGATCAGTGAGTTGCTCGATAATGCGGAGAAGAAGGTCTTCGACATTGCTGATCAGGGGGCTCGTGGTAATAAGGGCTTTGCCGGGATGAAGGAGCTGCTGACCAAGGCGGTTGAGCGCATCGATTATCTGTTCACCCAGGATAATGCCATCACCGGAATCTCTACCGGCTTTGATGATTTTGATGAAAAGACTTCGGGATTGCAGAAATCAGACCTGATTATCATCGCTGGTCGTCCCTCTATGGGTAAGACCACCTTTGCAATGAATCTGGCGGAGAATGCCGCGATTAAAAGTCAGGCTCCGGTCGCGGTGTTCTCTATGGAGATGCCCGGTGAGCAGCTGGCGATGCGGATGATGTCCTCGCTGGGACGCATTGACCAGCACAAGGTGCGTACCGGTAAGCTCGATGATGATGATTGGCCTCGCCTGACCTCAGCAGTGGGTATTCTCTCCGAGGCGCCGATCTATATCGACGATACCCCTGGTCTCACCCCCACTGAGCTGCGCGCCCGCGCCCGCCGTCTGGCCCGTGAGCATGGCCTTGGCCTGATCGTTATCGACTACCTGCAGTTGATGCAGGGCTCAAGCGGTGGTAAGGAGAACCGTACTGCGGAGATCTCCGAGATCTCCCGCTCACTGAAGTCGCTGGCCAAAGAGCTGAATGTCCCTGTGATCGCGCTGTCGCAGCTTAATCGTAGTCTTGAGCAGCGCCCCAACAAGCGTCCGGTTATGTCGGACCTGCGTGAATCGGGTGCCATCGAGCAGGATGCGGATATCATCATCTTCATCTATCGTGATGAGGTCTATAACGAGGAGAGTCCTGACCGAGGCACCGCTGAGATCATTATCGGCAAGCAGCGTAACGGTCCTATCGGCACCACCCGGCTCGCCTTCCTCGGTAAGTACACCCGTTTTGAAAATCTGGCACACGACCATCAATACGGTGGTGGAGATTTCGGCTAAGGGCGCCCCCGAATAATTCATGAATAACTATCATGGAACCCGCAGCTCCCCTCTCAGCGTTGCATATCCAGGCAATAGCTCGCTATTACCCGCGATTTGCGCCTTGATTGGACAAATCTGGATGTTCAATCTGCTTCAATCAGAATTTGTAGAGGTGCCCTAATGCGTCGTACCGAGGTCAGCTTCGATCTGGCAGCCCTTCGTCATAACCTGAAGACTCTTCGCCAGGTGGCACCCGGTAGCCGTGTTATGGCGGCGATTAAGGCCAATGGTTATGGCCATGGCCTGGAGCGTGTCGCGCGTACCCTCAGTGATGTTGATGGACTCGGAGTGGCCTGCCTTGAAGAGGCGGTGATGTTACGTGAGGCGGGGATCTCCACCCCCATCACGCTGCTTGAGGGTTTTTTTCACGCCGATGAGCTTCCCCTTATCTGTCAGCATAATCTTGAACTGGTGATTCACCATGTGCACCAAATTGAGGTGCTGGCGCAACAGACTCTATCTGCACCCCTGCGGGTCTGGCTGAAGGTTGATAGCGGCATGCACCGTCTCGGTATTTCCGCGGGGGAGGTTGGTGTGCAGTGGCAGCGGCTGGCGCAGATTGCCTCGGTTGAGCTGATCGGCCTGATGACCCATTTAGCCAATGCGGATGATTTGAGTGATGCTGCTACCGAACGCCAGTTGGCACTCTTTTCTGAAGCCTGTAACGACCTGCCTGGCAAGCGGACTATCGCCAATTCCGCTGGAATCCTTGGTTGGCCTGCCAGTCACGCCGACTGGAATCGCCCGGGCATTACCCTTTATGGCGTCTCTCCTTTCATTAATGGCCGTGCCGAGCAGCATGGGCTGCGCCCCGTCATGACCCTGCGCTCTGAACTCATTGCCGTGAATCAGCTCAAGCAGGGGGATGCGGTGGGTTACGGCGGTAGCTGGTGTTGTCCCGAAGATATGGCGGTGGGAATAGTGGCGGTGGGCTATGGTGATGGCTATCCACGTCACGCTGTGCCCGGCACCCCGGTTCTGCTCAATGGCAAGCGAGTGCCGTTGGTGGGACGCGTCTCCATGGATATGATTGCCGTTGATCTGCGTGACCAGCCCGAGGCACAGATTGGTGATCAGGTGGTGCTGTGGGGGGAGGGGCTGCCGGTGGAGGAGGTTGCCGAACACGCGGCGACAATTCCCTACGAGTTGCTCTGCGGTGTCACCGGCCGGGTGCGCATCGTCGAGCAGGGTTAAGGCGGTGAGTACTCCACACTGGCCACAGCTGGGGTGCGGCGCGATTGTACGTCGCGATGACTCGGTGCTGCTGGTGAAGCGTGGCAGGCCACCCCGGGCCGGACAGTGGGCGATCCCCGGCGGTAAGGTGCATGCCGGCGAATCGTTGCGGGCGGCGGTGGCACGGGAGATCCTTGAAGAGACCTCAATTAGCGTTAGTGTCGGGGAGCCGGTCTATCAGCTCGAATATATCGAGCATGATGAGGAGGGGGCTCTCACGTTTCACTATGTGGTACTCGATTATGCCGCTGAGTATACCGGTGGTGAGATTTGCGCAGGGGACGATGCCGATGAGGCCGCCTGGGTGCGTTTCGAGGCACTGACGGGATTGAACCTCACCGATTCTACTCGCGAGGCACTGCATACCCTTTTTCCAGATGAGTTCCCTCTATGAGAGTGGTGTTGCTGTTCTCGATCACCTTGACCCTGAGCGGTTGTCTGGAACAGGCGTCATCCCTTATTGCCACGCTGGTGCTATTGCCCTTCCTGCTGGTGATGGTGGTATTGTGGCTGCTTAATCGTAATCGTGGTGAGGAGTCGTGGGAGGAGGAGCATTTTCCCGATGAAGACGATGATGAGAATGAAGATCATCATTTAATGTAACTGACGAAAGTAACTGGCGAAAGATCCCCCGGGAGTAAGGGCTTGGCAAAAGCGAAGACAAATTATAGCTGTAGCGCCTGTGGTGCTACCGCCAGCAAGTGGGCGGGACAGTGTGCCGACTGTGGGGCATGGAACACCATGCTGGAGGTGACGGTGCAGACCGCACCTGCACGTGGCGGGCGCTTTGCCGGATATGCCGGTGAGGCAGGCGCATCGGCGGTACAGCTGCTGCGCGATGTCAGTGCCGATGATGTGGCACGGACCCCCACCGGTATTAGTGAGTTTGACCGGGTTCTGGGTGGCGGACTGGTACCCGGTTCGGTGGTGTTGATCGGTGGCGATCCGGGGATTGGTAAATCGACCTTACTGTTGCAGACCCTGGCCGAGCTGGATCAGCAGTTCACTACGCTCTACGTGAGTGGTGAGGAGTCGCCGCAGCAGATCAGTCTGCGCGCTAAACGCCTCAAACTACCCATCGACAATATGCGCCTGCTGCCGGAGACGCGCGTCGAGGGGATCCTCAGTACAGCGGTTAAAGAGCAGCCCCAGGTACTGGTGATCGACTCCATTCAGACCATCTTCACCGAGCAGTTGCAGTCGGCCCCCGGCTCGGTATCGCAGGTACGTGAGAGTGCGGCACAGCTGGTGCGTTATGCCAAGCAGAGTGGTGCCTCACTGTTTATCGTCGGGCATGTGACCAAGGATGGGCAGCTGGCCGGTCCAAGGGTGCTTGAGCACATGGTCGATACGGTACTCTATTTTGAGGGTGACAGCGGTAGCCGATATCGGGTGGTGCGCGCCTTTAAGAATCGCTTCGGTGCAGTCAATGAGCTGGGCGTCTTTGCGATGACCGAGCTGGGGTTAAAAGAGGTCACCAACCCCTCGGCGATCTTCCTCTCAAGTCATGATGAGGAGGTCTCCGGCAGTGCCATTATGGTGACCATGGAGGGGAGCCGTCCACTGCTGGTGGAGGTGCAGGCGCTGGTCGATGAGAGCCAGTTGGGAAATCCGCGCCGTGTTGCTGTCGGCCTGGAGCAAAACCGGCTGGCCATGTTGCTGGCGGTGCTGAGCCGTCATGGCGGCGTGGTGACTCATGACCAGGATGTCTTCATCAATGCTGTTGGCGGGGTTCGTCTGAGTGAGACCGGGGCGGATCTGGCGGTATTGCTCTCGATACTTTCGAGCTTACGTGATCGTCCTCTGCCAAAGGGCTTGGTCGTCTTTGGTGAAGTAGGCCTGGCCGGGGAGATTCGTCCGGTGCCTAACGGGCTGGATCGACTTAAAGAGGCTGCCAAGCATGGCTTTACCCGCGCTATTGTACCGAAGGCCAATCTGGGCAAGCGTAAGGTGGAGGGAATGGAGGTGCTGGGGGTGAGTCGCCTCACTGAGGCGCTCGATTATCTCTAGTGCGGGCTTATTTTTCGCTTTCCAGTAGCTCGCCCAGCTCACGTTCCAGCAGACTTTCGTCACCCAGATTCAGCTCCACCATACGCTTAAGGTGGCTGATGCTGTCGAGGTCGATACTGTCGCAGCGAAAGCCGAGCTGTTCGTTTCTGTGGTGAATGATGTGGCCGACCATCATGATGCTGACATCCGTCTCGTTGAGCGAGAACATCAGACGGCAGCTGCACTCCGGGCACTCGCCAAACTCATCGGGTAGAGCCAGTAACGCCCCCTTAAGAGAGATATCGAGTAGTTGACTCTTCCACTGCTGGGCGCCGCAGGCTAGCGTGACCTGGTTATCCATGGGGATGCGAGTGAAGTGGCGGCGGTTTTCGCTGGGATTCTCTTCGGACATGTATGCCTCTCTTCGTGCTACTAGGCCAGGGTGAACTGCATCTTAACGTTGCCAAGCTGAATCACGTTACCGTCTTCCAGCTGTATGCTTTTCTCACCGATGGGAACGTTGTCCACCTTGGGTGAATGCTCCCCCTCGAGGTGGGTGATGAAGTAGCCGTCACCACGACGGGCAATAACAGCTGTCTGTACCCCTGCCTTGCCGAGGTTGGTCATATTGTTTTTCAGGCTGATGGTTTTACCGACATTATTGCCGGTAAGGATCTGTAACCAGGCGCTTTTCGGTGCCGCCGCCACGCTAGCCTTGAAGCTGTCGGTTTCAGCTTCATTTGTCGTGGGGGCGAAGGAGTATTGCAGACTGTGTTTACCGATCTGAATCTGGTCGTCGTCCTTGAGGGTGTGCTCTGAGACCTTGCTGCCGTTGACCAGTATGCCTTCGGGGCTGCCGAGATCACGCAGTACCGAGACATCGTTTTGCGTGCTAATACTGGCGTGCTGGGGCTGCAGTGCGAGGCTATCGATGTGTACCTGGCTCGCCGGATCGCTGCCAATCACCATCTCACCATTACTCACCTGAAACACCTTGAGCATCTTGCCTTTAAATGACAGGGTCAGTTTTGACACCGATAGACTCCGAAGTTCCTGATACGAACAAACTATTGATTTATCAGACCATTATAGTATTAGTTGCAGGCTTCGGGTACAGCTTTTTTGTGTAAATTCCAGAACATGTGCCGCTTTGTTAAAGCGAATTGCTTACATCCTCCACCGTTTTGCGCAGCGACGGGTCGATACGTACCGTCTTGACGGTGTTGGATCCGGTCTGCACAATTTCGATGGGGTAGCCTTCCAGCAACAGGCTGGTGCCGGCTTCGGGAATGGTTTCCAGGTATTCGGTGATCATGCCGTTGAGGGTCTTGGGGCCCTTGGTGGGCAGCTCCCACTGCATGATGCGGTTGAGTTCGCGGATATTGGCGCTGCCGTCGACCAGAAAGCTGCCGTTTTCCTGGGGATGGATATCCTTGCTGCTGGTGGCCGGATCAGTGGTAAATTCGCCAACGATCTCCTCCAGAATGTCATCTAGCGTTACCAGTCCCTGAATATCACCATACTCATCCACGACCAGACCGATGCGCCGACGCTGGCGCTGGAAGTTGAGCAGCTGCGTATTCAGCGGGGTAGCCTCAGGGATGAAGTAGCCCTCACGTACGATGCCCTCCAGATCTTCCCGTGTGATCTCCTGCTTGCGCTGCAGGCCAAGAAAGTTACGTAGGTGGAGGATTCCGAGAACTTGATCGATATCGCCCCTATAGACCGGTAGCCGGGTGTGCTGGCTGTTACGCAGTTGTTTGAGGACCTGCTCCCATTCGTCATCCAGGTCGATGCCGACGATTTCATTGCGCGGCACCATAATGTCCTCAACGGTTGCCTTCTCCAGATCGAGGATACCTAACAGCATCTTCTGGTGGCGCTGCGGGATCATTGCCCCGGCCTCATTGACCACGGTGCGCAGTTCCTCGCGACTGATGCTGTGCTCGGTTAGCTCCTCCTGACTGATGCCGAACAGGCGCAGCAGAGCGCTGGGAATGGTGTTGAATAGCAGAACTAAAGGGGTCAACAACCAGCCCAGTGGCTTGAGAATAGCGGTGGCGGGAAAGGCGAAACGCTCCGGGCGCATGGCGGCAAGGGTTTTGGGTGTGATTTCGGCGAAGATCAGTACCACCACGGTAAGCAGGGCAGTGGCTACCCACACCCCATCCTCACCGAGCAGGCGCACTGCGAGCAGGGTAGCGATGGCTGAGGCGAGAATATTGACGAAATTGTTGCCCAGCAGAATGAGGCCGATCAGGTGGTCTGGCCGCTTCAACAGCTGATGCGCACGGCGCGCCCCTGCGTGTCCATCCTTGGCCATGTGGCGCAGGCGGTAACGATTGAGGCTGATCAGGCCCGTTTCGGAACCGGAGAAGAAGGCGGAGACGAGGATCAGGAAGAAGATGAGGCCCAGCAGGACCCCAACGGGTATGTCATTTAACAAAGAGGGTTATGCCTCAAAAATAGGTCAGAATCGCAATTACAGGCGGCTAGCAGGGTAATGTCAAGCAATGACTTAGCCGCCGATGATAAGTTCGCGCACCAGTTTGCTGCCGAAATAGGCGAGCATCAGCACCGCAAAACCGCTTAGGGTCCAGCGGATCGCGATGCGACCGCGCCAGCCGAAACGCCAACGACCCCATAGCAGGATGGCGAAAACAATCCAGGCGGCGAGGGAGAGTACCGATTTGTGAATCAGGTGTTGTTCAACGATATTCTGTGTGTACGGGACACCACTAATTAGCGACAGGCTGAGCAATACGTAGCCGATGCCGATCATCCTGAACAGCAGGCACTCCATAGTCTCAAGCGGTGGCAGGGCACGAATAAAGCCTCCGGGGTGGCGATTGCGTAGCTGTTTGTTCTGAATTGCCAGCAGGATGGCCTGTATGGCCGCGAGTGTAAGCAGGCTATAGGATATCGCTGAGATAAGGATATGTGCCTGCAGCCCGGTTGAGGCTGAAGAGAGCAATACCCCGCTCTGCGCCTGGTAACCCTGTAGCAACAGACTGACGGCAGCAAAGGGGAAGACCGCGATGCCGAGGTTTTCGATGGGGTGGCGCAGGGCGCTGAGCAGGATGAGTGTCGCCGCCAGCCAGCTGGTGAAGGAGAGGGCGATGAAGAAGGAGAGATTGAGTCCTTCGGTAACAACCACTCCGGTGTAAACGGTGACAGCGTGCAGGGCGGTGGCAATGAGGCCGCTTATCACGGCGGTATACTTGCTGCTGTCTTTAGCCTCAATACCCGAGGCCAGCCTCTTCAGTAGCAGGCCGGTAGCGACCACGTATAGAAGGGTAGCGAGAGTGATTAAAACGAAGTTCATCGTGCCTTGCTTTTATTCATTGCGATGTGCAATGTTCGCATATGAGGGCAGTGGGTTGAAGTCCTTTTGTTGTTACACTTTGTATTGTGGCGGTGGTTCTGTGAGGTGAGTCTCTAAAGTTAAGCCTGTAGCTTTGCTACTATGTGGGTCTTTGGCAGCATTAACTGACAGATTGTAATCAGATGGTTATCACCATATAGTGAGACAGATTAGGTGAGATCCGCTGTTTGGGTGGACACGAGTAATGTGGCTGGCAAAGGTCGCAAAAGGGTGTGGAGAGCCTGAATGGAAATACGGGTACTAGGCTGCAGTGGCGGCATTGGTGGTAACGGACGTCGAACCACCTCGTTTCTGATGGGGGAGGAGGTGTTGATTGATGCGGGCAGCGGCGTGGCCGATCTGTCACTGGATGAGCTCGCCTCGATTCGCCATATCTTTCTTACCCATTCACATATGGATCACATCCATATGTTGCCCCTGCTTATCGATAGTGTATTTGACCGTCTGGAGCAGCCGGTTGTGGTGCATGGGCTGCCCCATACTTTAAAGGCGCTACGCGAGCATATCTTCAACTGGGTGATCTGGCCTGATTTTACCAGCCTGCCCAGTGAAGAGTTCCCGGTGTTGGTGTTGCAGCCAATGGGGCCCGGGGAGCGCGTTACTGTTGGCGATAATCAATACAGCATGATCCCCGTGAATCATATTGTGCCCACCGTTGCCTATGCGGTGGAGTATCCCGGTGGTGTCTTCGCCTTTAGCGGCGATACCACCACCAACGATACCCTGTGGGAAGGGTTGAATAAGCTGGATCGCCTGGATCACCTGATCGTTGAATCGGCCTTCTCCAATGCTGAACTGGAGCTGTGTGAGATGTCCAGGCATTACTGTCCGCAGCTACTGGCTGCCGATTTAGAGAAGCTGCGGCACAATCCTCAAATCTACTTTAGCCATGCCAAGCCCGGTGAAGAGGAGATGATCTATCGGGAATGCCGTGAGCTGATCACCGAACGTCCCTTACACCACCTGACAGGAGGCGAGCGTTTGGCGTTATAATGCCCGCTTGTCATTCTGTGTCACCTGTCGTGCGCCGCCACGACTACCCAATCAGGAATACTGCTTACCATGTTCGATAGCCTGACATCGAGGTTGACCACGACCCTGCGCAATCTGCGCGGCAGCGGTCGTTTGAGCGAAGAGAATATTAAGGAGACCATGCGCGAGGTGCGGATGGCCCTGCTGGAGGCCGATGTGGCCTTGCCGGTGGTGCGTGAGTTTGTGGATCACGTTAAGGCTCGTGCCGTGGGCAAGGAGGTGATGGAGAGCCTCACTCCCGGCCAGGCACTGGTCAAAGTGGTGCATGAGGAATTGATCACCCTGATGGGTGAGGCCAATGAGGAACTTAACCTTGCCGCCCAGCCTCCGGCCGTGGTGATGATGGCCGGCCTGCAGGGTGCCGGTAAGACCACCAGTGTGGGCAAGCTGGCACGCTGGCTTAAAGAGAAGAAGAAAAAATCCGTGATGGTAGTCAGTGCCGACATCTACCGTCCCGCCGCTATTGAACAGCTGAAAACACTGGCCGCAGAGGTTGGGGTGGAGTTTTTCCCCAGCAGCAGCGATCAGGATCCGGTTGATATCGCCAGTGGTGCCATTGATGCGGCACGCAAGAAGCATATTGACGTTGTACTTATTGATACCGCCGGTCGTCTTCATATCGATGAGGAGATGATGGGCGAGATAAATCGGCTGCATGTAGCAGTTAATCCTGTCGAAACCCTGTTTGTGGTCGACTCGATGACCGGTCAGGATGCGGCCAACACCGCCAAGGCCTTTGGCGATGCGCTGCCGCTTACCGGTGTCATCCTCACCAAGACCGATGGTGATGCGCGTGGTGGTGCGGCGCTGTCGGTACGTCAGATCACCGGTAAGCCAATCAAGTTTCTCGGTGTCGGTGAAAAGTCGAGCGCCCTGGAGCCGTTCCATCCAGATCGCCTCGCTTCGCGCATCCTTGATATGGGGGATGTACTCTCGCTGGTCGAAGAGGTGCAGGATAAGGTCGACCAGAAGCAGGCAGCCAGGATGGCCGAGAAGCTCAAGAAGGGTAAGGGCTTCGATCTGGAGGACTTTCGTGATCAGCTGAAGCAGCTGCAGAACCTCGGTGGTGTAGGTGCCCTGATGGATAAGTTGCCGGGTATGGCAAATGTGCCCGAGGCGGCGAAAAATCAGGTTAACGATAAGGAGTTCGGGAAACTGGAGGCGATCATCAATTCTATGACGCCACACGAGCGCAAACGCCCGGACATTATCAAGGGGGGGCGTAAAAAACGCATTGCGATGGGCTCCGGCACTCAGGTGCAGGACGTCAACCGCCTGCTCAAACAGTTCACCCAGATGCAGAAGATGATGAAAAAAATGTCCAAGGGCGGTCTGAGCAAGATGATGAGGGGGCTTGGGGGCCTAAAGGGAAAACTGCCTCCGGGCATGCCTTTCTGAATCCAGTCGCGTAATTTCAGGCGCTCAGCGGAGAATTATAAGATAGCTTCTAATAGGGCTACCTTTTTTCTGCAAATCGTCGTAAAATAGCGGGCTTGATTTTGTTGCGGGTCGCCATTGGGCGGCCCAGTTTGTTTGTGATGACGAGGAATTCACTGGCATGGTAACCATCCGTATGGCTCGTGGCGGCTCCAAAAAGCGCCCCTTCTATCAAATTGTTGTGACCGACAGCCGTAATCGTCGTGACGGTCGTTTCATTGAGCGCGTAGGCTTTTTCAACCCGGTAGCCCGTGGCAATGAAGAACGTGTTCGTATCGACCGTGAGCGTGTTGATTACTGGGTTGGCAAAGGTGCTCAGACTTCTGATCGCGTTGCCAGCCTGCTGAAGCAAAAGGCCTGATTTTCGCCTGTTAGCGCCCCTGTGCGGCAGCTTGTGAAGCCGGAGGCGCGTGGGTATTAATGGAAAATAAGGACTATATCGTTGTAGGCAGTATTAATGGCCTGCACGGTGTGCGTGGATGGGTAAAGGTCTTTTCCCATACCCAGCCACGCAAAAATATTCTCAGTTATCGCACCTGGTATCTGCTGCGTGACGGTCAGTGGGTAGCAACTAAGCTGCTCGATGGTCGCCAGCAGGGTAAAGGTATCGTCGCCAGGCTTGAGGGATATGATGATCGGGATCAGGCAGCAACGCTGCTGAAAACCGATATCGCTATTCACTCTGGGCAGCTGCCCAAGGCGCCGTCCGGCGAGTATTACTGGGCCGAGCTGCAGGGGCTGAAGGTGATCAATGCCGAGGGCATTGAACTGGGTGTGGTAGACCATCTGCTGGAGACCGGTGCCAATGACGTACTGGTGGTGATGGAGGGGGAGACTGAGAGGCTCATCCCCTATGTGATCGGTCAGTTTGTGCTTGAGGTGTCACTGGCTGAGGGGGTGATAAAGGTCGACTGGGATCCGGACTTCTAGGAATGCGGATCGACGTTGTAACCCTGTTTCCGCAGATGTTTGAGGCGGTCAGTCAGTACGGCATTACCCGTCGGGCGATGGAGCGCAAGATTGTGGAACTGGGGGTGTGGAATCCCCGTGACTACACACAGGACCGCCATCGCACCGTGGACGATCGCCCTTATGGTGGTGGCCCCGGCATGTTGATGAAGGTGCAGCCGTTACGCGATGCCCTGCATCAGGCCCGTCAGGCGGGAGAGGGCAAGGCTCATGTGGTCTACCTTTCGCCGCAGGGTCGACCTCTGACCCAGCAGGGGGCTCGCGAGTTGGCTGGCCACCAGCATCTGGTGTTGATTGCCGGACGCTACGAAGGGGTTGACGAGCGACTGATTGAGAATGAGGTGGACGAAGAGTGGTCCATCGGCGATTACGTTCTCAGTGGCGGTGAACTGGGGGCCATGGTGATTATCGATACGGTCACCCGCCTGTTACCCGGCGCACTGGGGCATGAAGATTCTGCCGGACAGGACTCCTTTAGCGAGGGCCTGCTCGACTATCCCCACTACACCCGGCCTGAGGTGTTTGAGGAGAAGGCGGTACCCGCTGTGTTATTAAGCGGTGACCACCAGGCAATAGCCCGCTGGCGCGAAAAACAGTCGCTGGGGCGGACATGGTTACGACGGCCTGATCTGTTGGCCGCAATGGAATTGAGTGAATCGCAACAGGCCCTGTTGCAGGAATTCATTCATGAACATGAACAGGAGGGCAACGCTTAATATTCGTGAGCACGCATCCTGGACGCTCAGATTTGCACTCTCTGTGTTGCAAATCTTCGCAATAGCGAGCTATTACGTGTGATTTGCGCCTTGATAGCACAAACCTGAGCGTCCAATCTGCTGCACTCAGAACATTAAGCGGTGCCCTGAACTAATTTTTACGTGTATAATCGACGGACTTTTTTCCGGGAGTTTTAGCAATGAGCAACATCATCCAACAACTCGAAGCAGAGCAGATGAGCCGTGAGGTACCTGAATTCGGTCCCGGCGATACCGTTGTGGTTCAGGTAAAGGTTAAGGAAGGCACCCGTGAGCGCCTGCAGGCCTTTGAAGGCGTCGTTATCGCCAAGCGTAACCGCGGCGTTAATTCCGCGTTCACCGTGCGTAAGATTTCTCACGGCGAAGGCGTTGAGCGTGTATTCCAGACCTACAGCCACGCTATCGACTCAATCACCGTGAAGCGTCGTGGTGATGTACGTCGTGCCAAACTTTACTACCTGCGTGAGCGTACCGGTAAGGCGGCTCGCATCAAGGAAAAGCTCTAATCCAGGGCAGTCCTTGCTAGAGCGATGTTGCGGATGAATACTCTGCAACCTGCTAACGCAATACGAAACGGGCACCATCGTTATGATGGTGCCCGTTTTGTTTTTCTATTTCCTCTTTTTCTTGCGCTGTTATTACCCGTTTCCGCCTTCGCTGTGGAGCTGGCAGAGATCACTCGTCTGGCAAAAGGCGGGGCCTCGCAACTTGCCCTGTCGTTGATATCCCAGCACCAGCCAGCCTTTGAGAGCAGCGCCAAACAGTGGCTGCGCTGGGAAAGGGTACGTGTCCGGATTATGCAGGAGCATGGTCGGTGGAGTGAGCTGGCCGAGCACATAGCGGCCTATCCGGGCGGACTGCCCAGTGAGTTTCGTCACTGGAGTGAGCAGCGCCACGCCACTGCTCTGATCAATGCCGGGGAGTATGCCGCAGCGCGTCATCTGTTACGTGGGCTGATCTGGCAACCTGCTGCGCAGGAGCCGGTAAGCGGCGAGCGGCTGGCACAGTTGCGTCGTCTGGTAATGCAAAGCTATCTGGAGCAGGGGAGCATTGCTAACGCCTATGCGGCGATGTTGCGCTACCACCAGGACTATGGTGAGCAGGATAGTGAGGCACTACTGCTAAGGGCCAAGGTATTGCTGGCTGCAGGTCGTGCCGGCGAGAGTCTGGCGCTATTGAATAGAATGCCCGCGGGTAGTGTGATCGATGCACTGAGGGCGCTAGCTACCTTGCGCAGTGGCGGGAGTGCGACGGCAGTGTTAAAGCAGGCGCGTGGCGTTGTCGCACAGGAAGAGAATGAACAGCAGTGCTGGCTCTGGCTTGGAGTGATGGCCGAGGCGGCGCAACTGCTGAAGGATAGTGCCAACCTGATTATTGCCCTGGAGCGTATGTTGCCACTGGAGTCCTCGGTTCAGGTTCCTGGCAGCGAACGGCGTCTCTTCACATTTACCCCTGAGCAGTTGTGGCAAGGCTATCTTGCTTATGCCGACAGGGTTGGTAATCGTGAGCAACTGTTGCAGGGTGACGATGCGGCCTGGCTTAGTGCCGCTGAACAGACGGAGTTGCGCTACCCGGTACGCAAGCGTTCGCTCTATGTCATGGTGGCACTACGCGGTGTAGATGGGGGGATGCGTGAGCAGGCGCACCAGGCATTGTTGTCGTTATTTGATGAAATGGGTGATGAGGGGGTGGCATTACTCCGACGTCTCTATTTGCAGAGTGAGCGCTACGTAGAGCAGAACAAATTACCGCAGAGTGTTGCTTATCGCCTGGTGGATGAGGCAATCAGGAGTGCTGAGCTTGGTCTTGCCTCTAGCCTGTTACAGCAACTACCTCAGCCTCCCGGGGGA